>JBEKOS010000335.1:0-6838 GCA_049521535.1 Terriglobales bacterium
TATCCGGTCAACGGCGGTTCCCAAGTCACCTGCGGCAACGACCAAATATCCGGCGTCCTGCAGCGCTTCCTGAATAACCTCGCGAACCACCGGGTCAGAACCCATAAGCAGAATTGTCTTGTTCATCTTTGGATCATATCCTCCTTCTGCCATTTGCGGGCCAGGTTCTACAGTTGATATAGCACTTTGTTGATGTCCTTGATCCGGCTGGTGATTTCTTAGGTGACCGTTATAGTCTGGATAGTGCGAATCCCATCCGAAATCCTATTATTTCTGGCGCTGCTCGCTTCTCTGCCCGCGGTCAGCCAGAATTTCATCTTCGCCAGCCCCAATACATCAGAAGAGCTGCCACTCGCCAAAGCGGAAGCCGGCCTGAACTCCTCTGCCGAACAGAGGATGCTTGCTGCCGTGCAGTACGTATTGTGCCGGGTGCGTTCGCGCGGTGAAGCCAGGCGTGCGATCGGTGTTTGGGTAGGGGGAACGGAGAACTCGGTGGTCGTACAAACCAACGCGAGTGGCCCCAACCTCGGTTATGCCGCTGCCTGGCTGGGCCGATTCGGTTCTCAAAGAACGGTGTTAACCTTCGAACAAAAGGCGGGCGGCCCCGATCGTCTTTTTCGCCTGGAGTTTCTCAGCCTCCCTGACCACGACGTGATTGCCGCAGTAGAAAAGAACCGACTCATTGACATGACCCTGATCCCAGGTGCCAGAATGACCTTGCTGATCGCTGGTTCTCCCTCAGATCGCAAGCATGTGGAGGAAACCGCCAAAGCGCTGAATGTGCCGCCTCGCGAGATCACTGAATTCGAAGGCAGTTCTCATCTGTTTGGCGACGGCTTTGACGGTGATAAAGGGAAACTCCAGCTCAAAGACATGGCCGGCAGCTTCGAAAGACAGCACCCGGAGCTTGAACGTCGTGCTTGTGGAGTCGCACCGAAATAGGGACATCAGAGGGGTTGAAGCCGGCATTTGAAACGAATGCGCGCAACCTGCAATGGCTGAGATCTCAATTCCCGGGTTCAATTTCCGCATTTTCAATGTGTTAGCTTTTACAGTGGCGGGAATATGCAAAGCATCATAACGCTCACAACGGATTTTGGCACTCAGGATCACTATGTGGGCACGATGAAGGGAGCGATCCTGAGCGTGAACCCGGCAGCTCACATCGTGGATATTTGCCATGGCGGTCAGTCCTTTGACTTGCTGGATGGCGCTCTGTCCATCGCGCAGGCGTATTCCTTTTTCCCTGCCGGCACCATCCATTGCGTAGTTGTCGATCCTGGCGTGGGTACTGCGCGGCGCCCGATTGTGGTGGAAACCGCTCGCCACGTATTCCTCGCGCCAGATAACGGCGTCCTGTCGTTCATTTACGATCGCGAGGATAGGGTGGCAGTGCGCCATATCACCGCCGATCATTACTTTCTTCAACCGGTCAGCGCTACCTTTCATGGACGGGACGTATTCGCGCCGGTCGCGGGCTACCTGAGCAGGGGCACCTCGCCGTCAGTGATGGGCAGCCTAGTCGAAAATTATGTTCGTTTCGCCACTAGCAAGCCCCGTGCCGACAGAGACAAGAAGCTCGTCGGTGTGGTGCTTAAGATTGACAAATTCGGCAACCTGGTAACCAACATTAAATCGGAAGACGTCTCCGCGCTTGCCCAGACTCTGTCGCCCAGTTACCGCATATCGGTGGCCAGTAAGGAAATAGGCGGCCTCCGATCGGCGTTTGCCGACGGAGCGGCAGGCGAGGTGTTTGCCTTGTTTGGCAGCATGAGTTTGCTCGAAATCGTAACCAATCGTGGTTCTGCGGCCCGCATTCTGAACGCCGGCAGAGGCACAGAAGTGGTGGTGGAACTTTTTGTCGACAGCAAAACGGAAGCCGACGGAACCGGCTGTTAGGTGCGGCTCTTATGCGCTTTATTCTTCGATTTCTCTGGAACGCCACGCGGGGGCATCGATTCACACCCTGGCGCTCTCCCTATCTCCGCTGGCGGATTGAAACCTATTGCGGAGTCAAGATGGATCGTGTCGGTTTTTTGGAATTCTGGGGATTTCTCTTTCGCGAGCGCGCTAATCTGCAAAGGTTCTTTCGGTGGACGGCAGAAATGGAACATTACGCCCGTCCCCAACCGAGGAACTTGTAACCGGCATTTTGCGGCTTCCAACTTGCCAAACTTCGCGGCTGGCATAACCTCCGACGATCGCTGAAATTCTTGCAATTGCAAATTGCCGATGGCAAAATCCTACAGGTCGTACTTTTTCAGCAGATGCCGCAGGCTGCGATAGGAAAGATTCAGCAGCGTAGCCGCCCTGGTTTGCACTCCATTCGACCGCTGCAGAGCAGTCTGCAACAGAGACTTCTCGATGTTCGCGACGTAACGCTCCATGTCGAGGCCGTCCGGCGGAAATACCACTCCGGCAGTAGCTGCGGCGTTCGCGGCCACCGCAGCGGCGCGGGTACGGGCGTAGATCTCCACGGTCACTTCGTCGGAGGTTGACATCGCCACCGCGCGTTCGACCGTGTTCTTCAACTGGCGAACATTTCCCGGCCAATCATAGCTCTTAAGTTCCTCCATCGACTCGGGGCTTATTCGGCGAATCGTCTTCCCCATTGCGGTCCGGTACTCATTTAGAAAGTACTTGGCAAGCAGTTCAATGTCCTCCCCCCGCTCGCGCAATCGCGGAACCTGGATAGGAATCACATTGATGCGGTAGTAGAGGTCTTCGCGGAACAGATTATCGGCGACCAGCTTGTCCAGGTCTTTATTGGTGGCAGCAATTACCCGCACATTGATCGGAGTCTCAGCGGTGCCACCAACAGGCCGGATCGCGCTTTCCTGCAGTACCCGTAGTAGTTTCACCTGCATGCTCAGGCTCATTTCCGTAATCTCATCCAGGAATATGCTGCCGCCATTTGCCACTTCGAACAGTCCGCGCTTGTTCTGGTTCGCTCCGGTAAAAGCGCCGCGCATGTAGCCGAATAACTCGCTTTCCAGCAAGGTCTCCGGAAACGCGCCGCAGTTGATCGGCACAAAGGGTTCTGCGGCCTGGGGAGAACAGGCATGGATTGCGCGCGCCACCAGTTCCTTCCCGGTGCCGCTGGCGCCGCAAATCAGAATCGTGCTGCCCGCCGGAGCTACGGTGCGAATCGTCTGTTTCAACTGCTGCATGGCTGGGCTGGTACCCACGATATTGTCGAGCGAATTCCGCGGGGCGGCGTCGCGGCGATGAGCCTGGTTTTCGCGGTGTTCGCGGATCTTGTCCATCGCCTGCTCAACGGAATTGGCCACAACCTCCGGTAGGGTGGGCGGACCTTTTACGTGAAAAGCAAAAACTCCGATCCTCGCTACTTTCTTCGCTACCTCAAAATCTTCAAAGGCGGTGATGACAATGCGCTCACAATCGGGGCAAGTCTGGCGCGCGAATTCCAACACTTCGACACCGTCGACGTCCGGCATTTTCATGTCGCTGATCACCACGTCGTATGCGGCCGCCTCGAGCTTCTTCTTCGCGGCTCCTCCGGAGGTCACGGTTTCAACTTTGTGTCCGGATTTCCGCAAGCGATATTCGAGCATCTGACAGATTCCGGGTTCGTCATCACACACCAATACCTTACCCACGATTCACTCCTCCCGACCCACTTACGCGCAAATAACCTGCAGTCGCCACGGGTTCAACAGCCTCTTGCAGGATCGGCAATTGGCGGCTACCGGTGTACGACTGACTTCTGACTGCAACCGCTTGCTTTCGTGACGGCTTCAAATAAAGCGAAAAGCGCGTTCCGGCACCCTCGGTGGACTCCACCGTGACCTTGCCTTCGTGGGCTTGCACGATCTGATAGACGATGGCTAGTCCCAGTCCTGTGCCGCTGGCAAAGTGCGAATGGAACGGTTCGAAGATATTCTCCAGATACTGCGCCCGAATGCCATTGCCCGTGTCGGCAAAATCAATCTCGATTTCACCTTCCACGAAGCGCACAGCTACCGTGAGTACGCCGCCTTCGGGCATGGCGCGAATGGCGTTATCGCATATGTTCCAGAGCACCTGCCGGATGCGATCGCCGTCGACTTCCGCCAGTGCCTCAGTCACCCCAAACTTACGCACCACGCTAATCGCGCCATCGGAGCACTCCGGTTTGTTTTCGACCAGCCTTAGTATTTCGTCCACCAGCGGCAGCAGATCGACCGTCTCAAAGTGGTAGTCTTTGACTCGCGAATATGCCAGGAAGTCTGTGACAATTCCGTTCAGCCGGTCCGATTCCCGGCGCACAATGTCAAGCAACGTCCGTTCATCCTCTCCCAGTCCCAGACATTCGCGTAGCATCTGGGCAGAACCGGCTATTGCGGATAAGGGGTTGCGAATCTCGTGGGCGATTCCGGAGGCAAGTCTTCCTACAGCCGCCATCCGGTCGCGGACACGTACTTCCCGCTCCAGGCTGCGAATCTGAGTAAGGTCAGTAAATGTGTAGACTTGTCCGGCAATCTCCCGGTCAAATCCGGCCAGTTCGCAAACTGTCATGCCGAAGATCTTTTCAGTGCCGTCGGGAGAAATGTAACTCAATTCTCGGCGTACGTCGCCCAATGAGGGCAACTGCCCTCCAAAAAGCGAGCTCATGGGAGTTCCCATGATGTCTTGCGGTGGCCGTCCCAGGAGACGCTGCCCGGCGGGATTGATCAACTGTACACGACCCTCCAAATCTGTCGTAATAAGGCCGCCGCTCATGGACTGCACAATATTCTGGTGCAGCGCCTGCAGTTCTTGCAGGGCGCCGCTCTTCTGTTGCAACTCCACAGCCGCCGTGCGCAACTTCGAGGTCAGGTAACTAGCCAGGGCGGCAATCGTGAGATAGCCAAAAAAGCTTATCAGTACGGTCGCCTGCAGGCTCCTAAGATCGGGCAAGCTGCTCGAGTACGACCGAATAACCTTGAAATACGGTAGCTCCAAAATCGCGCCGAACAAGATGAATGCCAATGCCGCGGTAAGGTAGGCCCAGTAACGCGGCAGCAGAATGGCCGCGGTGATGATGATCAGTGGATAAAGAAAAGTAAACGAAGATTCGAGGCCGCCGGTGGCGTACAGCAAGATGGCCGTGAGCACCACGTCCGTCAGAACTTGCAGGCGCGCCTGCACTGCATAGTCCCGCCATATATAAAGTAGAAATGCAAAAACCGCTCCGATTGCGTACCAGAGCAGAATCACGCTAACGAAGAGCCTCCTGGAAACCGCCGTGGTGGTGAAGCTCGCCACGGCCAGTTCAATGCCCAACAGGAAGGTGATTACAATGAAGCGAACCTTGACCAGCCAAGTTAGCCAGGTTTCTTCTTTGAATTCAGGGGTCATAACTAAAGTCTCAAGCGGCCGCCGTTCAACACAAATGGGTCGGCATTAACGAGTGGTCTGCAATACGCATGCACACACTCCAAGCACGCACTTCGGTTTTCTTTCCGGAGGCCACTGACTGCCGGTGGCAGAAAGCAGCTTAACCAGCCAGCTTGCCGATCATCTTAAAGAGCGGCAGATAAAGTGCGATTCTTAGTTGCGGCATCCACTTCGTCTTCATAGAAATCCGCAATCTTCTGCAGCATGGCGTCCATGGCGCCCGTGGCTTCGCCTACGCCAATCATTTGCGTCACCATGCTCGGAAACATACCGCTCTCTTTCAGCGGATCTACAATCGTCCGGCCCTCTTCAATTGACTTGCGCACCTTCATCAGCGCCTGCTCGATGACGGCATTGCCGGAGGTGTGCGCGGTAATGGCCAAGCCGTCCAGAATCGGTACACCTGAAGTAATCAGCGTCCCCAAGGTGCGAGTGAAGCGGGCCACAGCAATCTTGCGTAGCAGCATGCCAAATACCGGCAGGTTCAGCAGCATCCGGTCCCAAAGGAGGCGCCCCTGGGCGCTCTTCTTGAAATACTTTATGCCAACAAACAACACTATCGAGCCGCCAATGCCAAACCACCAAAAAGAGCCGACAACATTGCTGAGTCCAATAACAAACTTTGTCATTACGGGCAATTCCACGTTGAGGCCGTCGAACATCTTGATGAATACCGGCACCACCCACTTCAGCAACGCGCCAACAATCAGCATCGCCATGACGACAACCGTCACCGGATAAATAAGCGCCGACTTGATGGCCGCGCGCATTTTTACGATTTTCTCGATGTACAACGCCATGCGCTGCAGGATCGTGTCAAGAATACCTCCGGTTTCACCGGCGTCGACCATGTTGATGGTCAGATCGTCAAAGACATTGGGATAAGCTTTCATCGCCTTCGCCAGCGTAGCTCCTCCCTCGACTCCGGAGCGCACTCCCGTCAGCGTCTTCTGAAATACCGGGTTTTCCTGGTTGCTTGCCAGGATCTCCAGACACTGCACCAGAGGCAGGCCGGCGTCGATCATCACCGAAAACTGGCGAAAAAAAATTGCCTGATCCTTGATTGAGACCTTTTGCCTGCCCAGCGTCGGGAGCGCAAATTCCTTGCCCTTCTCCTTGATGGCGCCATTGACGATGATGCGCTCACGGCGCAGTTGTGCCTGCAGGCTCTGTTTGCTTTCTGCCACCCGCTGGCCGTTGATCTTGTTTCCAGCGGCATCTTTGCCATTGAATGTAAATACCGGCATGTTCCCTTCCTTCTCCCGGACTTGGCCCAAAGTCTCGCGTGTCTTCTCTCTACATTCACCAGGCTGAAGCCCAGTGTCTTCCACTCACAATTTGCCGCCAGTTACCGGCCGCTAACTACTTGCGGCTGGCAACCTGTCCGCGCGAAAGCAGACCCGCACCCCGCGAAATCATCTCCTGCAACTCATCCGGCATCGAGGACCGCTGTAGGGCG
>JBEKOS010000336.1:0-5526 GCA_049521535.1 Terriglobales bacterium
AAGGATGCTGTTATCGGAGATCTCCGTCTGGCCAAACGTCTCAACCCGTTCGCGGAATACGCCAATCACGGTAAATGGCAGCGACACGAGCTTCAGAGTGGCGCCGATAGCCGCGCGTGGGCTGCCATAGATTCTGGTCGCCAGTTTCTCGGCCACCATAGCCGTTTTGTTCCGGTCCTGGCTGTCCTGCTCGTCAAAAAAGCGTCCGGCGAGAATCTCCAGATTGCGTATCCTCTGGTAGTCAGGCTCCACGCCCAAAACCACTACATCCCGCTGTTTGCCGTTACCAATGCCTATGCGGCTGTGCACCTCGGTCATCGGCGAGGCGAAACGGATCCCGGTGACCTGCCGGCGGATGGCTTGAAGATCACCGTGGTTGAGATTATCTCCGCGGACGGCGTGAGGATCGCCGGAGCCTGGGTGGAAGGCCTGAATCATGTTGGCGCCGATGCCCTGAATCTGGGTAAGGATATATCGCTTTCCGGTAAGCCCAATGGTGACCACCAGAATTAGCGAAGCCGTGCCCACCATCATGCCAAATGAGGTAAGTGCGAAACGCACTTTGTTGAGGCGAAACGTATCCAGCGCGAGCCGGCAGATTTCGAGCAGCCCCACACCAGAAGCTGAAGGACTTGGAATTTGGGAATGGATCAGAATTTGGGATGTAGGATTTGGGATTTGGGATTTCACCGGCACCGAATTCGTCCTCGTCTGTCGTTTGTACTTTGCGTTGGCACGGCGAATCTAAATCCCGATTCCCAACTTGTCCTGGGTCGATCTGGCATTTTGGATTTGGGTACGCATCGTACTCTCGGCTGCCCCGAAGATCCGTACGAGATCCCCAGCTTCGATTCGTAACGGACCAACCAATATTTCCTTCATCACCGCGCCATCCAGAAGCAGCCCCCGCCAATATTCCGATTCCTCAGCTTCCTCCAGCACGACTGCCAGTCGGGATAGGAACTCCGCCTTGGAACGGGCCCGGCATGCCGCGCGGTAGTTTGCGCCCACTGAAGTCCCCGATCGCAGCAGTTGGTTCGCGATGACGCGCGCCCCGGCAGTTCGCGGCAATGCTTTGCAGAGCTTCATTATGCGCAGGCCAAATTGCCGGGTACGTTCCCGAAGTTCTTCCTTTTTCATAGCCGCTTCAACGGCCTCGCAAAGGCTCGGTCGGTTCTAAATCCCAAATCCGAATTCCGAATTGCCAAATAATCTTCCTACGGCAATTGCGCGCGCACGAATTCCAGCTCCCACTGCGGCTTAATCCGGTACTGGCTCAAGGCCGCAGGAATAATGACCGCATCACCGCAGGCAAAAGTGATAGGCGCGGTAGCCTCGCATTCGACTATGCCACAGCCTCTGATCGCGGTCAGCACCTGGGCGGAGTGGCCGGTTTGAGCGGCAAACTGCGATTCTCCGTTCAACCCGACTTTGTCCACGACTAATTGCGGGGTGCGAATCAGGCATTCATAGCCATCGCATGGCACCGGCCGGACTTTGCCGGCGCCGGTGTGCTCTTTCATCGCCGCCAAACCCTGCTCGATGTGCAGCTCGCGCGGGCGCCCGTAGTCGTAGAGCCGAAAGGTGGTATTCGAATTCTGCTGTATCTCAAGAATGACGGGGCCCGGGCCGAGGGTATGCACAGTGCCGGCCTCCACGTAGATCATGTCGCCGGCTTGAACGTCGATCCAGTCCAGGGTTTCCTCGGCGCGTTGCTCTCGAATTGCCCGTTCGAATTCTTCACGGCTGGTGCCCGGCTTGAGTCCGACGGCTACGCGCGAGCCGGGCGCGGCCTGGACCACATACCAGCACTCCGTCTTGCCGCATGCCTCGCCCAGGCGGCGCGCGGTTTCGTCATCGGGGTGGACTTGAACGGAAAGCTTCTCCCGTGGAAACAGAAACTTCGTCAACAAGGGAAAACGCGCATCCGCCGGCGCTGCCGTGCCCACCAGTTCCGGCCCGAACTTCGTGCATAGCTCCGCCAGGGTTGCGCCTCCCCAGGGGCCGTTCGTTACCCGGCACTGGTCCCACGTCAGCCACGCTTCGCCGATGGGTTCCTCATCGGCCGCCACGGAGCGAGCATAAATGGGTTCGAGATCGCGCGTGCCCCAGGGACGCCGGTCAAAGTGCGGCGCCATGAGGAATGGGTACAGATCAGGCATTGTCATTAGTGTAGCGCCGAACCGCGCTACCGGATTGTGCCGTCGTGGCTCCATCTGTGCACGCCTTACCTGGCGAGGTTTCGAAGCGGCAAGGAAGTCCCCAGGTTAGCTCCGCTTGGCTCCGCAAACCTGGAACCGGTCCGCGCGGTGCGTTTCCGCAGACCTGGATGCGCTCAACCGATGTGGTTGATCAACCTCCTTTCTGGGGCCGTGCCTACGGGGGGTCCGCCGATAGAGTGCTATCTGCGGGAACAAGGGGCCGGGAAGCAATTCTGGCGGGCGGGTAAGTGGCGATTCGTAGCTGCCAGGCGGGGTCGCGCACGCGATCAAAGCGGCAGGTAACGAATCTGGTTTGCCCACTCGTCCGCTTCGGACGCCAGCCAGAGCACCACCAGCTCTTCAATCGCGGTGCTCAATGACAGCTTCTGTGGGACGAGGAACACTCCGGGGCTGGTGCGCCGGGCAATGAATTGAAGGAAATGTTGCGGCATGGTCCGGCAATCGTGTGACCCCAGGATGCGGCCATGCTCGGCGGCGATAGCCAGCACTTCGGGTCGGACTTGCCGGCCGCGCCCGCCTCGAACGCCAGCAGAAAACTGGCCGCGGGCTCCCGGCGCCGGACTCCCACGGCAATGGCCCGCTGCAGATTTTCATCCGCCGGATATTTGATTTTCACGAGTGCTTGGCGGCCGGCTCGCGGCGCGCGCGCTCCAGCCGTTCCCGCAGCGCGGCCGGAAGCGGCTGCTGCTTGCGTGCCTCGTCCCACAATTTTTCCGACTCCGCCAGGTAGGCGTCAATGGCGTCGCGGTTGCCGAGATAGAACGTTATGGCTCCGTACACTTGCTCCAGGGAAAGCGTGGGGAACTCCTCCCCAATGGTTTCGGGTGACGCGCCGTCCCGAAACTGGTGAATCACCGACTCCAGCGAAACCCGCGAGCCGGCCACGTAGCAGCCGCCTTCGCGTTTTTCTATGTAGTATGGCCAAACAATCCGCTCCGTTCGGCCGCTACCTGCGCCCCACCCCGGCGCGCTCATGATTCAACGCCAGCAGGCGGCTTAGGATTTCTTCGTCGGTGATGTCCAGGGGCCAACCGGAGGTGCTGAGGGCTGCCACATCGAGGCTGCGATGTAGTTCTGCCAACCATGTGGGGCGGGCATAGGGGCATCTGGGACGGCCTGAACGCCGCGACTCATCTTCGGCAGAACTATCGTGCAACGACATTACTTGCGGTCAGCAC
The DNA here is from genome assembly GCA_049521535.1 of Terriglobales bacterium. GTDB lineage: Bacteria > Acidobacteriota > Terriglobia > Terriglobales > Acidobacteriaceae > CAZUCM01. The sequence goes on from JBEKOS010000336.1 coordinate 3,401, forward strand.
GGTCGCACTGTTTTGTCCGCAATGTGTTGCCAAGTTTTGCCGCGGGGAGCAAATCGAAGAGGCAAAATCCGACTTCTGGCAAAAGGGTCACCGCGCGTTTCCCCTCGGGTGCGATCAACAGAAAATCACGAAAACTATTGACATATTGATATAAGTCGTGTAATTTATCGCTTAATTAGCCGGTAATTTGTTCGGCTAATGAAGAAACAACTGAACCAGGCGCCGCGGTCGCCTGAAATACCTGCGCCGAGCGACAGTCGCTATTCGTCTGCCCTCAGAGTGCCCGTTAGCTTTAGCAGTTTGACCATCTCGAAACGGTAGTTCGGCAGCCTCAGCTTCGGTCACAGCAGCCAGTCGCGGGTGATCGGCATGGCACTGAAACAATGTGCATGATCAGGATGATCGAGATGATCACCTGAAAGCAAACAAAGGACTTAGACGAAGAGTGTGATGATCAACTTGATCAACCTCGATGATCAAGTTGATCAGGCTGCTGAAAAACTGAAAAATAAGGCTGGCCGCTTGGCCACTTGGACCTCATGATGATTACAAACGGCTTAGGTACAAAAACCAGAGTGGCCAATTGGCCACTCTGCATGGCCGTTTGGCCATCCTGACAATTGAGCTTCAGGAAACTCATGGGAGGGACGCAGAGACGCAGAGCCACAAAAAACGCGATCGGAAACGAGCATCGCAGCGGCGCAGTGCGGGAATGCAATGATCATCTTGATAGCCTTGAAGGCCTTTATGATTCCATGACAGTTACGGCGCCGCCCGATGATCGCCTTCGAAGAAAATTGATTATCTTCGAGGATTATCTTCCAACCCGGTGATCGCCTTCCGAAACGACATCAGTGCAGGGAAGACGACGAATTGCATGGGCGCCTTGGACTCCGTCAACTCCTTCTTGATTCCGTTGGGTTTGCGGCACCCGCCTGATGGACGCCTTCAAAGAAAAATGGGCACCTTCGATGGACATCTTCTCCGGTTAATGGCCGCCTTCAATGTAAGCGAGCCAATCTCCAGTGCGAGTGAGTTCCGGCGCGCCGGTCCTGGAACTTTGCGACGCATCGGTGTCCTCAAATCCCTGACCTAACGATTACGAAGGTAACTTTTACATTTTGATGCTCGAATTTCCGATATACTTTGTCCACATGCCGTTTCCAAAGCGGCAATCTCGAAAAAATCCGGGCTGCACAAGGAGCATTATGATTCGCAGACTCACCGCCATCTCTTTCGCAATCCTTATTATGTTTCTGCTTGCTGGTATATGCGTCGCCGAGTCGCCGTCTTATCAGGGTGGGTTGCACACCCGCTCGATGATTACGCAGTCGGTGGAACAGAACCGCCTGGTTACGCTTTCGGGCAACATACGGCCTGAGGCGAATGCGCAGAATGATCGCGGGCGCGTGGAAGACTCGCTTCCTTTGGAGCACATGCTGCTCCAATTGCAGCGCCCTCCGGAGACGGAAAAGGACTTGGTGAATCTGATCGATGAAATGCACCGGCCCGGCTCGCCGGCGTTTCATCAATGGATGCTACCCGCGGAACTAGGCGAAAAATTTGGCGTGTCCCAGCCGGACATGGAGAAGATCACAAACTGGCTGGAGTCGTACGGCTTCAAGATCAACACGGTCTTTCCGACCGGAATGGTCATTGATTTTTCGGGCAATGCGGGGCAGGTAAGGGAGGCATTTCACACTGAGATTCATAACTTGGAGGTGAAGGGCGAGGCCCACATCGCGAATATGCGCGATCCGCAGATTCCGGCCGCGCTCGCCGGCGCCGTGAAGGGCGTGGTTTCTCTGAACAATTTCATGCCGCGGCCGATGTACAAGCCGCGCCCTGCGTACACCTTTACCTCAGGCACGACCACCGAATATGCGCTGGTGCCGCCAGACCTGGCGACCATTTACAACCTGAATCCGCTGTTTACGGCCGGCTACACGGGCACCGGCCAGACCATTGTGGTGATCGAAGACACGGACGTATACAGCACTGCGAACTGGAGCACCTTCCGCAGTGAGTTCGGCTTATCCACCTACACCTCCGGCTCCTTTACGCAAGTTCACCCAGGCGGATGCACCGATCCGGGAGTCAACGGTGCGGAAATTGAAGCCGCTCTG
>JBEKOS010000337.1:0-5521 GCA_049521535.1 Terriglobales bacterium
CGGATCGCCAATAACAATAAGAAGATTTCCGATATAGCCTTTCAGGGTCAGGTCGTTGCCACAGTCACACAAATCGAAAATATCTACTGGGACCTGGTGGACGCCTACGAACAGGCGCGGGTGAGTGAACAATCCCTGGCATTCGCGCAGCAAGCGCTTGACACCGCAAGAAAGGAGCTACAGTTGGACAGCATTCCGGCGATGGACGTAATGCGGGCCGAAGGCGAGGTTTCAAAGCGCGATCAGGATTTGACCGTGGCCCGAACTACGCTGCAGTTGCAGGAACTGCTTATTAAGAACGCCCTGACCAAAAGCCTGGATGATCCGGTGCTCGAAGCAATGCCGGTGGTTCCGAGCGATCGCCTGGAGACCACTCATCCCCTTGCCAACCGGCCCACTCAGGAACTCATTTCCCAGGCGCTTCGCGATCGCACCGAGCTCGCCGAGTCAGACGTCGACTTGGTAAACCGCCAAATCAGCGGCAAGGCGGCGAAAAATGCCCTGTTGCCGTCACTCTCGCTGGTTGGATTCTACGGAGGGTCGGGGCTGGCCGGCCCTCTCAATCCAATCTACAATGTGCCCGGTTCAACGAACTCGTCCACGGTTCCGGTCAATTTTGCCGGGGCGCTGGAGAACACCTTCAACAACACTTCTCCGGACTATTTCATTGGAATGAATCTGAACGTTCCGCTCCGCAATCGTGTTGCAAAAGCCGATCAATACCGCTCTGAACTGGAGTACCGCCAGGCCGAATTGCGCCGTGAACAGCTAAGAAAACAGATTCGCATCGAGGTTCGCAATGCCCAGTACGCGCTTGAACAAACGGCGGCCCGCGTCGAGTCGGCTCGTAAGGCGCGCGATCTGGCACAGCGCACCTTCGCTATTATGCAGAAAGAGCAGACGCTCGGCGCGGGGTCAACCTACCAGACTATGACCGCGCAACGCGATCTGGCCGTCGCCGAATTGGACCTCGTCACCGCCATGACGGTTTACGAAAAAGCTAAAGTAGAACTTGAACGTGCTACCGGAAGCACATTGGAACATAATGGAATCAAGATTCAGGATGCGATAGCCGGAAGAGAAAGCAATCCTGGATTGTAGCTCAGCGGCCCGACGATGCGGGCCAAACGCGCGCCGGTGCCGTCGCAAAGGAGGCGACGCACCGCGAGGCTCGACCAGATCCGTCGCTGCGCAAAGTACGCTTGCTCAGGATAACAAACCGTCCTGGATTTGAAGCTATGCCAACCTCAACCAAGCCGGCGGAAATCAGCGTCCCAGTAGTCGTGACGAAGACTGCGGCTCCTCCGCGAATTCTTGCAGCCGACGACCAGCAGCATGTGCTCGAAGCAATTGAGTTGCTGCTGAAGCCGCAAGGGTACAGGGTCGATACCGTACGATCACCGGAAATTGCGCGTGAATCCTTGGCCGACGCCTCCTATGACGCGGTGCTGATCGATCTCAACTACACGCGCGACACCACCTCGGGGCGCGAAGGGCTCGATCTGCTCTCTGAAATCATTGCGCTGGATAGTACGCTGCCCGTCATCGTCATGACCGCCTGGGGCAATGTGGAGCTGGCGGTCGAGGCCATGCGCCGCGGCGCCCGCGACTTCATTCAAAAGCCTTGGGAAAACGAACGTCTGCTGGCCATTCTGAGCACACAAGTAGAACTCCATCGGGCATTGCAACAGGCGGAAAGGCTGGCGGCGGAAAATCGACTGCTCAGGGCCCAGGGCCGTCCTGACTTCATTGCCGGCGCGCCGTCCATGGAACCCGTGCTCGAAGCCATCACGCGCATTGCTCCGTCTGACGCCAATGTCCTGATCACAGGAGAACACGGCACCGGCAAAGAAATAGTTGCCCGCACGATTCATGCCCTGTCCCTGAGAGCCGCTCGTTCCCTGGTTTCAGTCAATACCGGAGGTTTGGCTGAAGGAGTGTTTGAAAGCGAACTTTTCGGCCACGTGAAGGGCGCCTTTACCGACGCAAAGGCCGACCGCATTGGACGCTTTGAGTTGGCGGATGGTGGGACCATCTTTTTGGACGAGATTGGAAACGTCCCGATGCGACAGCAGGCGAAGCTATTGCGCGTGATCGAGTCCGGAGAAATCGAACGGGTCGGGTCGTCCCGCGGCAAACATGTGGACGTACGACTGCTCTCGGCTACCAATACCGATCTTCAGGCTGCGTGCCAGACGGGACAGTTTCGCGAAGACCTGTTGTTCCGGCTTAACACCGTCGAGATTCATTTGCCCCCGCTGCGAGAACGAACGGAGGACATTCCGGCACTCGCAGTGCATTTTCTCTCTACTTTTGCATTGCGTTATCGCCGGCAGGTTCAAGGCTTCGACCCTTCGGCCCTGCAGGCACTCATGCAATATGCATGGCCGGGCAATGTCCGCGAATTGGAACATACGCTGGAACGAGCTGTTCTGATGTGCCGGACGAGCCAGATTCAGCCTTCCGACCTGGGATTGGGAGTATCCCGGCCACCATCGCAGAACCTTGAGGAGCTGAGCCTCGAATCCGTGGAAACGGTTCTGATCCGCAAGGCCCTGCTGCGATTCCAGGGCAACATAAGCCAGGCCGCCGAGGCACTGGGCCTTAGCCGGGGTGCCCTTTATCGGCGCATGGAAAAATATGGACTGTAGCGTTGCGTATATAGTCAACCGCGGATTAAGACTGACTCATGCGGATTGCTTGTAAAAAGGAAACTTCGATCATGTATCCGTCTAAATCTGTTTTGATTCCCGGTTGTTTCCCATTGTTGGGAAACGCAATACTATTCCAGGCGTGAACGACTCAGCCAAACGCAAGTCGAAAAGACTGCAGCGCACTCCCTTCGAGCGTCGCGTTACACGTTTGTCCCTGCTGCTGGCAGCGCCCGGCCTTCTGATCAGTGGAGCATTCATCTGGCTGCAACCGTGGGCAGGGGAATTAAAAGCTACTCTGATTATTGCCGAACTGCTTGCCTGCCTGATCATTGGCGCCGCCTTGCATGAACACATCATTCGTCCTTTGCAAACGCTCGCCAACGTTGTCGGCGCCCTGCGCGAAGAGGATTATTCATTTCGAGCGCGGCTGGCGGTTCCCGACGACGCTCTCGGTGAACTCTCCCTGGAAGTAAATGCCCTCGCTGACCTTCTCGCACAGCATCGGACCGGCGCGGTTGAGGCGACCGCCCTCTTGCAGCGCGTGGTGGAAGAGGTGGACATTCCGATCTTCGCGTTCGATCCGGATGACAAGTTGCGCCTTGTGAACTCTGCCGGCGAGAAACTTCTCCAACAGGCTTCCGCGCAGGTGCTCGGCAAGACCGCTTCTGTGCTGGGACTGCAAGACGGGCTAACGTGCGAAAACCAGACTCTGGTCGCATTGCAGTTCAATAGCGGCGCGCGATGGCTGGTGCGGCGAAGCGGGTTTCGGCAGCGTGGCGTGCCCCATACTCTGGTGGTCCTGTCCGATGTCAGCCGCGCTCTCCGCGAAGAGGAATGGCGGGCCTGGCAGCGATTGATTCGCGTGATGGGCCACGAACTGAACAACTCGCTCACGCCCATCAAGTCAATCGCCGGCAGCCTGAATGCCCGGATTGCGGCCACTAATCTTGACCCCGAACAGCGGCAGGACTTTGAACGCGGCTTGGGCATCATCGAAGCTCGCGCCGCTTCCCTGAATCGCTTTCTGCAAGCCTATCGCCAATTGTCGCAGATGCCGCCGCCAGTCTTGAGGAAATGCTCGATCTCGGCCCTGGCGCAGAGGGCTGCGGCGCTTGAGACACGCATTGCGGTCACGGTCGTCCCGGGTCCGGAAATCGAACTGCTGGCCGATCCGGACCAGCTCGAACAAATGCTCATCAACCTGCTCCGAAATGCAGCGGAGTCCGTGCTCGGGTCATTCGTCTCTGGACAAGACGCTGCTCAGTCGAGCCATGCCGCCGGCGGGGCTGCTTCCCAGATCGTCTTCACCTGGAACGTGACCGAAAAAGAGGTGGTGCTTACCATCGAAGATAGTGGTGTGGGGCTCATGAATCCGGGTAATGCGTTTGTGCCGTTCTACACCACCAAACCGGGCGGCAGCGGTATCGGATTGGTACTCTCACGCCAGATAACCGAGGCACATGGTGGTTCGCTCGAATTGGCAAACCGTGCGACGCAGCGAGGATGTGCCGTAACCGTCACGCTGCCGCGAGCGGCGCCATCGCTGGAGGCGCTCGCAGAAGGATCATAAAGAATGCGAATTACACGAATCGAGCCGCATGAAAGTGCGCCACACACTGCCGTAATCGCGCGCTGTTGGGATGAGCTTCGGGTGGATCTTCGCAATGCCTCACGAATGATGTGGAGGAGCCCAGGATTCACCGCCATCGCGGCGTTATCGCTGGCTTTAGGAATCGGTGCAAATACTGCGATTTTCAGTCTGGTATACAACCTGATGCTTCGCGCGCTGCCGGTGCAGAATCCGGCACAACTTGTCGAACTGCTGCACCGCTACCCTGGCGAGCCTCACTTTAACGGATTTTCCTGGCAAGCCTACCGGCTATTTCGCTCGGACAATAACGTGTTCTCAGGCCTCACGGCCTTTGCCTATGAAACTATCCACGTGCGCGGCGAAGGCCTCGCCTCTCAGGCAGTCCAGGGCGGATTTGTCGATGAGAGTTTTTTTCCACTTCTCGGGATCAAGCCCTCGTTCGGTCGGCTAATTGGTCCAAACGACGATTACGCTGATAATTCCGCCGTGGTCGTGGTGAGTTGGCCGTTTTGGAAGAGCAGGTTCAATCTCGATCCCGCAATCTTGGGTAAGCAAATCCTCGTCGAGAACGTGCCGGTAGTGATTATCGGCATAGCACCTCATGAATTTCACGGGCTGCAAATCGAGTCCAGTCAGGATATCTGGCTGCCGATGGCCATGGAGGCCTCGCTCCACCATCCCAGCTACCGGAACTCCGCGAGAGGGTGGCTTAGCCTGGTAGCGCGGTTGAAGCAGGGTGTTTCCCGGCAAGAGGCTCAGGCGGAAATGGCGGTGCTCTATGATTCCACCCTTGAGGAGCAGGCCAAAGCCACCAATAATCCTTTCCTGCGCAGAATGAAGCTGGAAGTGGAACCTGCCGGCGCCGGACTCTCGGCTCTGCGCGAGGAATGGGCGAAGCCGCTTACTCTACTGCTGGCCTTGGTCGCATTGCTGTTGCTGATCGCGTGCACGAACCTGGCGACTCTGCTACTGGCACGAGGCGCTTCGAGGGAACACGAGTTGGCCTTGCGACTCTCCCTTGGGGCGGGTCGCTTCCGGCTGGCCAAACAGGTGCTGACAGAATCCTTGTTGCTCGCCGGTATTGGCGGCCTGCTTGGAGTCCTTCTGGCGAACTTCGGCAGCGGTATCCTGGTGCGCATCATTGTCGCCGAAAGGCGCCCGGGACCACCCCTCGAATTTCATGTCCAGACAGATTGGCATGTTCTGGCCTTCACCGCTGTGACTGCGTTGCTGACGGGATTCCTATTCGGGGTAATTCCCGCGCTGCGCGCCATGA
>JBEKOS010000338.1:0-5513 GCA_049521535.1 Terriglobales bacterium
CAGCAGCCTGATTCACAACAACCCCCGGAAGCCGGCGGACCGCAGGGTGATGTTGGGCCCTACACCGTGCCCAAGAAGAAGGACGCACCGCCTCCCGAGCCCGTGCGCGCCCCCAAGAACCCGCCTGAACTCGGCAATTTCTCTATCACCAAGGACGTCGCTCTGGTCACCGTGCCCGTCACGATAGCGCTTCCCAATGGACAGCCCCTTCCTGGATTGAAAGAAGCGAATTTCAAGGTCTTTGAAGATGGAGTGGAGCAAAAGATCACTTCCTTCAACCTGGGAAAGGCTCCCATTACCGCCGTGCTGGTCGTCGAATTCGCCGCAACCTATTATGCGTACATGATCGACGCGATGCGTGCCAGTTACGCGTTTGCACAGAGCTTGAGGCCGGATGATTGGATCGCCGTCATCGATTACAACATGCACACCGAAATTGCGGTCGATTTTACGCAAGACAAGCGGGAGGTCGTGAATGCGCTCAACCGTTTGCGCCTGCCGGGGTGGCGCGAGACCAACGAGTTTGACGCACTGAACGAGACGATCGACCGCCTGGAAAGGGTGGAGGGGCGCAAGTATCTCATCCTGGTTTCCAGCGGTCATGATTCCTTCAGCCGGTTAACCTATGACAAGATTTTGAAGCGTGTCCACAATACCAAAGACATAACCATCTACACCATCAGCACCGGACAGGCTTTTCGCACTAAGGTGGAGGGCAGCGGAGGAGTGGAAGGGTCGATGAGGGACATGACCTGGTTGCAGGACGAGAACGAGATGCGCACTTTCGCCAAAATGACCGGCGGACAGGCCTACTTTCCCCGTTTTGCGGCTGAGTTTCCCGAGATCTTCCAGGATATCGGCAACTCGATCCGGAACCAGTACCTGCTCGCCTACCATCCTACAAATCCGCAATTGGATGGAAGCTATCGCAAACTTAAGGTCGAAGTCATTGATCCCCAGACCGGCGCTCCGCTGGAGGTGAAGGATCAGAAGAACAAAAAGCTGAAGTACACCATCATTGCCCGCGAAGGGTATACCGCGAAGCACGAAGTGGACTAGAACAGCACCAGCTCGAGGTTTGCAACTGGTCGTCAGTCAAGATCCACAATAGCCGCCAAAAGCGCAGGAGTCTGAACCAACCTCCTGTGGGCCCTGTGAAGGCCGCCCTTGGACGTCTCTGTCGTTATTTACTTTAGTGTCTTCCGCGGTTAGTCTTACACGACCAGCGCCAACACGCATTTCAGGTATTGCGTCTCGGGCACAGTCAACAGAACCGGGTGGTCCTTGGCCTGGGTACGCCGCTCCAGCACGCGCACTCGCCGGCGCGCATCCACGGCCGCTGAGGCCAGCATCTCCAGAAATTCGGCCTCGTTGACATGATAAGAGCACGAACAGGTCACCAGAAGCCCATCGGGCCGCAGCATTTTCAGCGCGCGCAGGTTCAGTTCCTTATAGCCCCGCAATGCGGCCTGAACTGCCCAGCGGCTCTTGGCAAACGCCGGCGGATCGAGCACAATCGTGTCGAATTCGCGACCTGCGGCTGCGTAATCCTTTAGCAGGTCGAAGGCGTTCGCTTCTATCCATTCCACCGTACAATCGTTAAGCGCTTCGTTCTTCTCCGCAATTTCCAATGCAGGCCGGGAAGAATCGATTGCTGTCACCCGCCCGCACTTCTGCGCCAGATGCAGCGCAAATCCGCCCTGATAGCAAAAAACATCCAGGGCGTCTCCGTGTGCATATTGCAAAGCGGCTGCGTAATTCTCGCGTTGATCCAGGAATGATCCCGTCTTCTGGCCGCTCATGCCGTCGTAAAGAAAGCGAATGCCGTTCATCGTAAACGTGGTTTGAGCCTTGCTCCCATGCAGCAAGCCGGAAGCGCGCGCCGGTAACTGCTCGAGGTCACGGATACGCTCTTCCACCCGTTCCACGACTCCTGCCGGTGAAAAGCGCTCGACCAGCTTCTGAACTACCAGTTCACGGACCGGGCTGGAATCCATTCCCTGGGTCAGCACCTGCATTGAGATCACATCGTTGTAGCGGTCCGCAATGAGCCCGGGAAGGAAGTCTGCTTCACTGAACACCAGGCGATAAGCATCGCTGTTGCAAACAACTTGCCGGCGCAGGTCGAAGGCGGCATTCATGCGCCGCAGCAGCAATGGCCCAAACTCATCTCTATGCACTTCTCCATCGGAGATCATGCGTACCGCAATCTGCGAGGCACTGCTGTAGAGCGCCGAACCCAATAGATTTCCCGCAGAATCAGTGACTGGCGAGATGGCGCCCGGTTCAACGCCATCGACGGAGAGCAGATCGGAGCGATAGACCCACGGATGCCCTTTGCGTACGCGGGCCGCGCCGCGGGGGTTAACAACAATTTTCATGTGATTCACGCAGATTAGAACCTAACACAGGGATGCCACGGCCCAGAAAAGGGCGTGACCTAAACATCAATGAATGCGGTGGTCCGCAGAACACGACCCACTCCGGATGTCCCAGGTCGCTGGATCCCCCGGTCTTTCGCTGTTACTCAATCCTGCTGCCCGGTCGCCGGCTGACGAAGCCGTGCCAGTGCTTCCTGCGCGCGCAGGGCTGCAGGATCCTGAGAGGAGGTTTGGGCCATGACCATCTTATATTCGGCGGCTGCCTCGTCGAATTTTTTCTGCGCTTCCAAGGCGCGCCCCGCGATCAGGTGGGCCATCAAGTACATTGACAGATATGTTGTCGGCACTTTGCGGGCATAGGTCACGGCAAAATCAAATTTCCCCAGCGCCAGATCGATATTGGAAATCATCAGCAGGGCTTCCGGATGAAGGGGCTCTAGTGCCAAAGCATGTTGTAGCAAGGCCTCTGCGCCGGTCAAATCATGATCTACAATGCGCGACCGGGCCAGGTTAACTTGTGCCGGCACGAGTGCCGCATCCATTTCGGAGGCCTTCTTCCACGAATCACGGGCGCAGGCATAGTCCTTCTGGCGCATACAGGCTACTCCCAAATTGTTGTACGCGACAGGAAAATCCGGGTAAATCTCTATGGCTTTGCGAAAGTGCTTCTCCGCCGCCGCCCAATCCTGCTTGTGCATGTCTTCGTTGCCTCTATCTACTTCCTTGCGGGCTTTGCCGGGCACATTCAGGGCATGCGCAGAAATTGTGCCTTGCATGGAGTTCCCGGAATCCCCCGCAGTCCTGAAGCGGACCGGCACCTCCGCGGTAAAGCGATCTTCAAAGGACGGCACATCCACATCCGAGACTACGTCTTCGATTACCGGACCCGTTATATGGATCCGGTAGGTTCCTGGAGTGAGGTCGTTGAATTCAGCCTCCCCGGTGCCGCTGTTGGTGTCGCTTTCGCCAACCATGGAGCCCGCCGAGTTGAAGACTTGCACGTGGCATGAGGAATCGCCTAACGCGCGGCCATTGGGCAGCACCACCCGGATTCTCAGGTGAATATTGTCGGGCCCGCGCGACCGGCCAAGTTGGCTGGTTCCGTGAAATTGTGCAGAAGCGCACGTTGCCAGGGCGAGGACGAGCAGGGACGACAGCCAGCAGCGGGACCACATGGAACCCCCTCGCGCCCTTTGGAGCGGCGGCGCCGCCGCCTAGGGGAGGTCGGGCGCCTCGGCGGCTGCCGATTCAACTGTCAACTTCGGTTCGGCGGAAACCCCTTCAGCCGGTGAAGCATGGGCCGCATTGAAGTATAGGATGCGGCCGCACGATTCGCAGGTGAGCACCTGCTCGGTAGTCATTGTATCGAGGTAAACCTGGGGACGCAACTGCACAAAGCAAGCCAGGCACCTTTGGTCCTTCGCCTCCGCCATGGCGTTTCCACGCTGGCGGCGAAGCCGGTCGTAGTGGTCCAACAGGCTGGATTCAATTTGGGTCCGCAGCGACTCACGCTGCGGCATGAGCTCGGCAAGGCGTTTCTCGTCTTCCTCAGTGCGCGCATGCGCCCGGGTCTTTTCGAGTTCAACTTCCGCCTGTTCCTTCTTCTGCTCCGCCTTGGCAGCCTTAAGGTCACGTTCGCGTGATTCAGCTTCCATCATGCCCTCAAGGATCTTGTCCTCGATGGTGCGGACGGCAGTCTCGGCGAAGGAGATTTCATTACCCAGGGCCTTGTATTCGTGATTGGTTTTCACCGCCAGCATTTGGTCGCGGTACTTGGAAATCTTCTGCCGTTCCGTCTGGATGTCGCCTTCGTGTTTTCGGCGTGCGGCTTCAATATCCTTAAGCGCCTTGCTTCCTCGTTCTACGTCGGCATCCACTCCCGCAAGTTGGGCCTCGATCTGGGCGACGCGTACGGGCAAAGCCGCAATCTCGGCCTGCAGGCGTGCAATCTCGCGGTCGACTTCTTCTAACTGGAGGAGCGTTTGGAGGACGGAATGCATCGGTTGTGGATTGATTGTAGCACGCAGGAGGGAGCAGTTAGCCCGCATCACCGGCTGGGAGTTCTCGCGCCGAGACGCAGAGACAAGTTTGCTGCGCATCGCCCTGGCAAACTGGGCTACGCGCTCATCCGTGCAAATATGTTCCGCGCGGCGAAAATTGTCCGGTCAATGTCCGCTTCCGTGTGCGCCGCACTCAGGAAAGCGGCTTCAAACTGGGACGGAGGCAAATACACGCCGGCGTCGATCATGCCGCGGAAGTAGCGGCCAAATGCCTGCGTGTCGCAGGTTTCGGCGTCGGACCAGTTGGTCACCTGGCGATCGGTAAAGAACCAGGTAAACATGGAACCAACCCGATTGTGCGTGACCTTTACGCCAGCATCTTGGGCGGCTTCCGCGACGCCTGCGACCAGGCGGGCGGAGAGATGATCGAGCCGTTGATAGAGCTCGGGATGATCGTGGAGACCCTCTAACGTTGCCAATCCCGCCGCCATTGCCAATGGATTACCGCTAAGCGTGCCCGCTTGATAGACAGGTCCGAGCGGCGCGATCAGATTCATGATCTCTGCCGGTCCGCCAAACGCACCTACCGGCAACCCGCCGCCGATCACTTTTCCCAAGGTAGTCAGGTCCGGCTTGATTCCATAGAGTTGCTGGGCGCCGCCATAGCTGACACGAAACCCGGTCATCACTTCGTCAAATATCAGCAGCGCGCCCTCCTGCGAGGTAAGCCGACGCAGCGCCGCGAGGTATCCCGACGCCGGGGGAACGCAGCCCATGTTTCCCACCACCGGCTCCACAATCACGCAGGCGATCTGGCCCTTGAGCCTGGCAAACGCCCCGGCAACGGCGTCGGCGTCATTGTAAGGAAGAGCCAGAGTATACTGCGCCAATTCTTCAAGCACCCCGGCGGAACCAGGGATGCCCAGCGTAGCCACACCTGAACCGGCCTTGACCAGCAGCGAGTCGGAATGACCGTGATAGCAGCCCTCAAATTTAACTAGATACTTACGCCGGGTATAAGCGCGCGCGAGGCGGATAGCCGACATGGTCGCCTCGGTCCCGGAGCTGACGAAGCGGATCTTTTCCATGCTGGGTACGGCTTCAGTTACCATGGCTGCAAGATCAACTTCAG
>JBEKOS010000339.1:0-5509 GCA_049521535.1 Terriglobales bacterium
TCGAGCCGTTGCGCAAGCTTGATGTCCATTTGCTGCTGGAGCCCGGCCGCATCATCCTGGGCCCGGCGGGTGTGCTGCTCGCCGGCGTTACCTGTGTAAAGGGACAGCGCCGCAAGCAGTTTCTCGTAATCGACGCCGGCATGAACGACCTGATCCGTCCCGCTCTCTACGGCGCCCATCACGAAATCGTGCCCGTAACTTGTCCAGAAAGTGGCGCGGCCGCCCCCGGCTGTGCCCTGCCAGGTCCAACGATCACCTCCAGGAAAGACAGGTTCGTAAAATACGATATCGTCGGACCCATCTGCGAAACTGGAGACGTCTTCGCGCGTGGCCTCAAACTACCGGAACTTAGAGAAGGCGCCCTGCTCGCAATCCTCGATGCGGGCGCATATGGCATGTCACTGGCATCGAATTACAACTCCCGTCCACGTGCCGCGGAGGTTCTGGTCGAGGGCGACAAAGCGCGGCTCATACGGCGCCGCGAAGAGTTCGGCGACCTGGTGAGAGCGGAGAGGTTGTGGTCTTCCGCCGACTGCCGCAGGCTTTTCTGATCTGCACCGATCCGCGTTGATCGACGGCGAATTCTTCCCATTCGGTCTTCACGATGAGTGGTGCGAAAACTCGCCCCGGTCAATGAGTGTAATAGGGATGTCTCAACAGATAGGAGCCTAGCTGTTCAATCCCTCGCCACGGGCGCATTGGTGCGATCTTCAATTTCCCTGAGCGGGGATGCTGGGGCGACGAATCGAGAATCAACGATCAATCTCCGGGAACCAGCACGCAATTCGATAGCACCCGCGTCGCGCAGCAGCTATCGCAGCCATTGAGCCAAAAGAGGAAACAGCATCTTAGGATATTGAGAACTATCGCCATTCTCTCGTCTCCCCGCCCCTCGTCTTTTCAGCGGCTTACGTGGCGAGGTCAGTCAAGTCAATTATTGCCGTTGGCTCGAAAAACAAGATACTCATCAAGGTGTTCACGTGAGCACCTTGATGAGCATCTTGGAATTGGTTTCTGACATGAGACAATAGGCCAAAAGCAAAAGTGAGCGCAGAGACGAAAAAGTAAAGACGGGGCGCAGGGTGAGGTGAGGGCACGCCCGGCATTTTCGTCATGCCTGCATTTTCGTCATGAAAGAGATGGGATGAATTCGAGACTCGTCGGTGATTTGTTTCTCGGGATAGCTGCGATCCCGTTTATTTATTATTCGCTTGCCCTCTTCAGTTCGTGGCGATTCTTTCATCAAGCGCCGGAGCGAACGCCGCCGGACGCGGATTTCACCCCTCCCGTAAGCAATCTAAAACCGGTTCGCGGGCTTGATCCCGGCGCCTATGAAAACTTTGCCAGCTTCTGCCGGCAGGATTATCCCGATTACGAACTGATTTTCTGCGTGGGCGACAAGGAAGATGAAGCGGTCCCCCTGCTCGAAAAGCTGGCGCGGGAATTTCCGCAGCGCAGCATTCGCATCATCTACAGCGGCAATCACACGGCAGTGAACGACAAGGTGGCGAAGTTGGGGCTGCTGGTGGAGGCCGCCCGTCATGAGGTGCTGGTCATTAATGACGCGGACGTGCGTGTCCGGCCGGATTACCTGCGCTCGGTAGTCGCGCCCTTGCGGGACCCGAAGGTGGGCGGGGTTACTTGTTTGTATGTGTCGGTGCAGGACCAGACTTTCCTGCAGAGCCTGCAATCGATGGCGATGATTTGCGACTTTTACCCCGGCATTCTGGTCGACTGGCAGTTGGAAGGAACGAAATTCTCCCTGGGACAGACCACGGTCACCACGCGCGCGCGCATCGCCGGTTTCGGCGGGTACAAAGTGCTGGAGAACCGTCCCGCCGACGATCTGCTGGTCGGGCGGTTTATTGGCGAGCAGGGGTACAAAGTCGAACTGCTCAATTATGCGGTCCAGACCGTTCCTGATTTTCAATCCGGCCACGAGCTGCTGCTGAAGCGCTTGCGTTGGATGACGGTCATGCGGCACATGCGTCCGTGGGGGCATATCGGCCTGCTGTTCACCTTTGGCCAGCCCTGGTCGCTTATCGCTTTGGCAATACGACCAACCGCGACCATTGCAGCAGCGTATCTGGGAGGCTATCTGGCGTTTCGCGTGGCGCTGACCTGGCTGATCGGAGCGCATGGACTAAAACAACGAGACCTATGGAAAAAGCTGCCGCTTATTCCCATTTGGGATGCATTTGCTTTTTTCGTTTGGATCGCAAGCTTTACGCGCCGGACCATTCGCTGGGGTGGCGTTGATTTTTGGCTGAAAAAGGGTACGCTTGTTCCCGTGGTGAAGCAGGATAGATCGCGGTGAGCAATTTGTCGGCTTGTCATCCTGAGCGAAGCGAAGGACCTGCTGTTTGCGCAGACTGCACAAGAACAAAAGCAGATCCTTCGCTTCGCTCAGGATGACAAGCAAGAACGAGCGATGTAGAGGAAAGCATGAAATCTAGAATTGCAGTTGCGGGGGCGGGGATATACGGGGCGACGGCCGCCATCCGGCTGGCTGAGCAAGGGCATAGGGTCCACGTGTTCGATCCGCTCGGCGTGATAAGGGCGGCTACGGCGATCAACCAGTATAGAATCCACGCCGGGTATCATTACCCTCGCAGTTCGGAGACCATCCAGGAAGTCCAGGAGGCTCGTGCGGAGTTCCTCGAGGTGTTTGCCCCGGCAATAGTCGGCAACAGCCGTCACTTTTATGCGATTCCGCGAGAAGGATCGCGGACCGCGCCCGACTTATACGAGGAGGTAATGGCGCAACACGGACTTGCCTTGCAGCGTTGCCGGCCGGATTGGATGAATTTCGAATTCATTGACCGCTGTTACGAGGTGAAGGAGCAAATTTATGATCCTGACCTGCTGCGCAGCTTGATTGAGACCCGTATCGCAAGTGCCGGGGTGGAGTTCAGTCAGTCCGCGTTTTCACCCGAGCTTCGCGCCGAGTACGATTTTGTGGTGTGGGCCACATATGGGATGGGACCCAGCAAAAATGCGTTCAATATCGCAAAATTTCAAGTGGCCGAGAAAATCCTGATTCAGTTGCCGGAAACTTTGCGAGGGGTGGCGTTGGTGGTAGTGGACGGTCCGTTCACAGCATTTGATCCTTATGGCAGCTCGGAACGCTCGCTGTTTGGCTCCGCCAAGAACACCAACCACTGGACGACCACTGACCCGAATGAGCCCATTCCTGAGCCTTTCGCCGGCATACTGAACCGGCCGAACTTTGAGCCGGTGCCGTTCACTCGCTTCACCGCCATGCGGGATGATTGCTGCTTGACAGTAGCGGCGGCAAAAAACGCCGTCTATCTGGGTTCCCGATTCACGATTCGTGTGGTGGAAGACAATCCGGAGCAGGATCGAAGGATACTCTACATTCGCGAGCCCGCGCCACGCGAGTTCCATGTATTCTCCGGCAAAGTGGTAAGCGCGGTGAAGGCAGCACGCATGATCTGCGAGAGGATCGCCGCCTATGCCTGAAGGCCCGGCGTATGTTGTTCTCGGACGCGGGCGCTGGGGCGGCAGCATACATAGCATCCTGGACCGGTTGCACCGCCGCAGCATTTCGTTCGGTGAAATTCGGCGGCAACATTCCGAGAATGATGCCAGGTACAAGTTGCGCCTTTCGGCGGCCATGATCGCCAGCAAGGCGCAGATTGCATGGCTGTGCTTGCCGCCCGGCCCGCATGTTCCCGTGATCGTTGCGGCTGTGATCAGTGCCGGCCTCGACGTCATCGTGGAGAAACCCTGGCTGTCCTCGGTCGCCGAGACCGAGCCGCTAATTGCGCAGGCCCGCGCCAGCAGTCGAATTTTGGCCATTCACTATGAATATTGCTATCTAGAAGAGGTGCAAGACTGGCGCCGCCGGTTCAAAGGCGGCGCCGGGCTTCAGTTTGGCGGACGCTTTGCCCACAGCCGTCTCGATCACCTGGGCATCTCTGCCCTGGACAATTTGGGATCGCACCTGCTCGCCATCCGTGAATACGCCGTGCCGCGGTCACAACTGGGCGAAATTCACTGCGGCTACGACCTTCCCGACGAGCGTTGTGTCTGGCTCGAAGAAGAAGAGCGGCAGATCTCTTCCATTGATCTTCTGGCGAGCAAGGAGCCCGTCATCGAGCGGTTTATCGCCGCCGTAGAAGCAGCGCTCGAGGACGGTGCTGTCCCGCTGGACCTGGATTTCGCTTTGCGCGTTGCGTCGGCTGTGGACAGCCTAAAACGCAATGTGTCTTGAAATAGTAGACTTTACCACGGACTTAGACAGACTTAAACGGATTCGAGGCGTATCGTTCTTGGTCGTGCGAATCCTGATCGTGCGAATCCGTATAAGTCCGTTTTGATCCGCGGTTGATTACCGCCCCGCTGCAAGCAGTGTTGCCCTGTGCGTCGACCGTCCGATCAGACCGCCCTCATTGTGCGATTTGCGCCAGTTGACTTGCGGCATGATGACGGAAGTATCCACGCGCTCGCGGTACCGTATGGCAATATTCATCAGCGAGTCCAGCAGCGCTTCGGAAAGCAAGTGGGGCTGCAGGCCCATCTCCGCCAGCTTGGAATGTTTCGCGTTGTAGTAGTGGTGCTCGGCCTCAACGCGCGGATCCGGCAGGTGATCGACTTCGACGCTCAAGCCAAGTTTTCCGCCAGCAGTCTTTACCATGTTCGCCAGCTCCAGAACGCTGAACTGTTCCGTGAACTGGTTGAAGACCCGACATTCTCCCCGGGCGGCGGGAATCTGACAGGCGATCTCGACGCAGCGCACCGTGTCGCGGATGTCAAGGAAGCCGCGTGTTTGACCGCCCTTGCCGTAAACCGTCAGGGGCTGACCAATGGCCGCCTGAATGCAAAAACGGTTGAGGACAGTGCCGAAGACGTCATCGTAATCGAAGCGATTAATGAGCGCCTCGTCCATCGCCGTTTCGTCGGTCACGGTGCCGTACACCACGCCCTGGTTTAGATCGGTGGCGCGCAGCCCCCAGATCTTGCAGGCAAACATGATGTTATGGCTGTCGTGGACCTTGGAAAGATGGTAAAAAGACCCGGGCTGCTTGGGGAATGGAAGCAGATCCTTGCGCCCGTTGTGTTCGATGGTGATGTAGCCTTCTTCAATATCAATGTTGGGCGTGCCGTATTCGCCCATGGTGCCCAGCTTCACCAGGTGGCAGTCGGGTTGGAATTCCTGCAGGGCAAAGAGCAGATTCAGGGTTCCCACCACGTTGTTAACCTGCGTGAAGACCGCGTGTTTGCGGTCGATCATGGAATAGGGAGCGGCCCGCTGTTCGGCAAAATGCACGACTGCCTCGGGCTCGAATCCTTTGACCACCAAGGCGAGAAAGTCATAATCGGTCACATCGCCTACGCAGAGCTCGATCTGGTTCCCAGTCAGTTCCTGCCAGACCCGCAAACGGTCCGCCAAAGGACGAATCGGCGTGAGCGTCTGCACGCCCAGTTCGAAATCCCACTGGCGACGGCAGAAATTGTCAACGATGGCAACGGAGTGCCCTTTATT
>JBEKOS010000340.1:0-5468 GCA_049521535.1 Terriglobales bacterium
GGGCTGGATCTTGGTCAGCGTGGTAACCGCGTCAACCAGCGGCGAAACCCCTGCTTACGGTTGGAGGACAATCTTGCCGTATGCCCCAGGCTTCATCACTTCTTCCTGGGCCCGGGATGCTTCCGCAAGAGGAAGCCGCTGTCCGACCACCGGATGCAGGGAGCCGTTTTCCAGGCCGGCAACCAACGCAGCGTGGATGCTGCGCAACTCCTGCGGTGAGACATTCATAAGCGTCATGCCATGAATGGTGGCATCGCGGCCCATCGTCTCCCGCGGATTGATCTCGACCGTCCCGCGGCTACCGACCACTACCACACGCCCCTTCAACGCGAGCACAGTAAGGTCTTTGGCTAGATTCACGTTGGCCAGCATCTCCAAGATAAGATCGACGCCTTTGCCGGCGGTCAGCTTCATGAGTTCATCGAGATAGCCTGGTTGCGAATGGTCAAGCACAAACTGTGCGCCCTGTTCAGCGACCAGCGCCCGGCCCTTGTCTGTGCCACCAGTACCAATAACCGTCAGGCCCGCTGCGCGACCCAATTGCACGGCTGCAGTTCCAACGCCTCCGCTGGCGCCGTGTACCAGCAAGGTTTCGGCCGGTTGGGCGCGCCCCACCTGGAACATGGCCCGGTAAGCCGTCGCATACGGAACGCCCATGGCTGCACCCTGTTCAAATGCAACCTTCTCCGGCAAATGGTGCACTTGCGGCTCCGTGCATAGCGCCTGTTCGGCGTATGTCCCGGTCAGGCTCCCGGAGAGGTACACCCGGGCGCCTACCTTGAAGCCATCGACACCTTCGCCCAGCGCGGTGATCACGCCTGCACCATCGGCGCCGGGCGAGTAAGGCAGCGCCGGCTTGCGGGCATATGTCCCGCTACGTATGTAGGTCTCCACCGGATTCACGCCGGCGGCATGGATGTGTACCAGGATTTCTCCCCGTTCCGGCTTTGGCTCGGGCACGTCCTCGAATTTCAAGACTTCGGGCCCGCCAAATTCATGCACTCGTATCGCTTTCATAGACACTCCTCGCAGCAACAATCAGTCCGGCATTAGTATAAACAGGCGTATGTCTTACTGATAGCTGAAGGCTGATCGCTGACCGCCGTTCGCGTTCATGCACACCTTCCGGTTTCCGCGATCATCTGCTCTTCGGCCGCGATTCGAACGCGGTCGAGTGCCGCCTGCATTTCCTCGTGGTACTTTGCCAGTTGGTCGCCTTCCAAGTCGCCGGGAGCATGGATCAATCGACTCATTTTCAGCAGCGTGCGGGTAAATGGTTTAGGGATCATCATGGCATCCCAGGATTTCAACACCCAGGCCTTCTCCAGCGCAATATGAAAGGCCAGGACGGGCAGACCGGTGTTACGCGCCAGCATCACAGGACCGGGCTTGGCCACATATTTTGGGCCACGCGGACCGTCTATGGTGAAGGCCACCGAGTGTCCCGCGTCGATCATCTTGTGCATCTCCCGCAGCGCCGGCGCTCCTCCGCGCGAACTGGAACCGCGCACCGCTAGAAAGCCGAACCGCTGCAAGATGCGGGCAATGTACTCGCCATCAAAGCTGCTACTCACCATTACGCCGATGGCCCTATGCCGCCAGCGGTAAGCAGAGGGAAAAACGCACCGGTGCCAGAAAACGCCAATGGTGGGGTGAAACTCCCAATCCGGGGGACCACCTTTTTCAATATCCACCTTCCATCGCAGCGTCGGCCCGATCAACCGAATCGCGAGATAGGCGGCCCAGGTGATAAAGAAGAGCGAAAAGCGCTGCCGAAGCGTGAAGGTCTGTGTCATTTGTAATCTTGTGCAGGCCAGAGACTCCGATGCACCTGGTGCAACTTCAAATTACCAGAGTGCAAATAAACCTCGCGGGAAACGCCTGACCGCTCAACTTTAGGTGGCAGGGTCAAAGCACGTCTATCAATTCGTCCCAGGCCAGTGCGTGTCCGAGAGCTCGTTTTGCTTCGGAGTGGCGGCCGGGCGCGAGCACGCCGAGTCTCTTGACTAAGGCGGGCCGCGGGATCGTTCGGATGTTGTCGAAGTTTGCGACACAACGGCGCGCGAGGCCCTCGGCACGCCCGAGAAGTACCTCAACTGCGATTTGCCGAATGGTGGACGTAACTTCGACTGCCAGGAATTTATTCAGATAGGCATACGCACTGTCTCGGCTCAAGAGGAGAACTGGACGCTCTCCAGCAGGTTTAGGGAGCGACGCCCACCAGATTTCGTATTGCTTCACGCCTTCCACTCCTCCGCAGTCGACCAATCATCGGCTTCAGTCACCAAGTCCGGGCTTGCCAGGTAAGCGAGTCTGGTGCGCTCTTCTTCGCTTTCCCGCACGGCCTTGCGAATGGCGGCACGGACAAACTCGGCCCGTTTGCGCTGTGTGGCCGGCGCGACGCGTTCCAGCGCGCGATATGTTGGGTCATCGAGCTGTATCAGTAGAGATTTCATATATTATTACTATATCAAATTAATATATACATATAACCCTTCAGTTGCAAATGAGATGTTCAAAGTGCGCGAAGACTCCCGCAACGTGGCTATCGTGCTCGCCCACGTCCTCCGCACACGCGACAAGAAAATGTTGTCAGACAGGAGGGCTCGGTGGATGGCGACGAGCTTGTGGGTGGCGTCCCGTCCGCTGGCAACCTGGCCGCGCCGCCCGAACCTAATCAGACAGTTCCGCTTTGCGCACAACTTGCTGGAGACTCGGTTCCTTGAAAACACCGTCGTCGATCGGAACATTGATGCGCACCTCGTCCAAGCTTCGGACCTGCTGCATGCGTTTTGTACGGTAGGGGACTTGAAATGCCACCTTCACCCCGTCGACTTCGCGGTAGTCGAAATAAGGCCAAGTCTTGCTCGGGAATCTGCCTTGGCGAAAGTCTTCTCGAATTAGCAAGAAGCTCTCAATATCAATGTAATAAATCGACTTCTGATGGAGCCTTGGGTTTTTGACTTGCACAACGAAAACTCGCCGTCCGTCGAATTTCTTTTACTTCCTGAGCTCCAAGTCTTGACCTGGCACGCGCCGTTGGGATCTGCCTCGGACCTGTACTCATGCATCCCACCAGGTGCTACGGTCCGGCTTCCGGCAACAAGGGAATAAAAATCCCAGGAAAGGGTTCCGTCACATCCCCACATTCGGGCGATGCCGCCCGTATCGGTTCGCACAAGCTGCATCATCAGGTTTGGCACCTTGTGATATTCCTCGAAAGTACCCTGTTCCTGGATTATCGTCGCCGGCTCGACAAAAGTTGTCAGATTACCGGTGAGCTTGCCTTTCAGAGTAAGGCTGCGCACGGCGGCAATTCTCTCCTCGCCACCTACAGCAGCTACGTATCGATCCATCACGTCGCTAGCTGTCATTGGCGATCCTTGGGCGCCGGCGAAGATTGGAGTAGCTAACCAACTCCGAACACAAATACGACACGAAACGTCCAACACTTATTCATGACGAGGTTTCCTTCAGTTCGTTAGGGTTAACGACCGCCGACCGGCGAATGCCGTTCAAGCGTACTTCAGCCACTTCATCAGTTCAGGCAGGGTCGGCCGCTTGCCGTACATGAGAATACCCACGCGGTAGATGCGTCCGGCGAGCACCATGACGCCCCAGATCGTAACGACCAGCAAGGCAATGCAGAGCCCAATCTGCCACAGCGGAGGCGGCTGTACGGAAATGCGCAGATACATCAGGATGGGCGCAAGGAACGGAACCATAGAGGCCCAAATCGCCACCGTCGAGTTCGGCTGCCGGACGACGAGCATCATCATCGATACGGCGACGATCAGCGGCGAGAACCCGAGGATCTGCAGTTGTTGCGCCTCTTGTTCCGAATTCACCATGGCGCCGATGGAAGCATAGATGGCGCTGTAAAGCAAAAAACCCAGGAGGAAGAAGATTGCGAATGCTGCAATTGACGCCGGTGAAATCTCAATGTGCTGCGCCGCCGCAGCCACCGCCGGCAACGTCAAGCCGCCGGCCATCAGCATCCAGACGATCACCTGCGTCAGTCCGACGGCGCCTACGCCCACAATCTTGCCGGCCATCAATTCGTGGGCCCGCACGGATGAGAGGAGCACTTCGACAATGCGCGAGGTTTTCTCCTCCAGAACGGAGCGCATTACCATGATGCCATACAGCAGCAGTACAACGTAGAGCAGCATGACCAGGCCGAAACTACTGGCCAGTCCTTCCATGGTGCTGGTCTTGCTTTCTTTGCCCTTATTGATCCGGACCGTATCGACCGTCACCTTTCGAAGCAGGTTTTCGGTGACCTCGGCGCCCAGGCCATGGGCGGCTAGTTGCTGTTCCATGCGCGCATTGGTCACCGCCGTTTCGACGGCATTCACGTCCATGAAATCGCTGACCTCGCGGCCGCTGTAAGTCACCTTGCGCGCCGCCATCGCCTGATCGGGCAGCCAGACATAGCCATCAAGCGTCCCGTCATTCACGCGCTGGGTCAGCGCCTTGCGTTCGTCGTCGCTGGTGTTTGCCACCGTTTCCACGTCGTACTTCACGCCGGTCTTGTCCGGATCAGCCAGCAGGTAGCGCTTCACCGACTCGGCCAGGGGCGCTTCTGAAGCCGCGACCACCACATGTCGCGTGCCCATGGTCTTCATCTTGCCCAATTTGTTGGGCAGCAGGACGGCTATGGCGATCAACGCCGGTAGCCCCAGCGTGGAGAGGATGAACGACTTGGTCCAGACCTTTTCGATGTATTCCCGCCGGGCTATCAGCCAGATATTACGCATTCGCGACTCCCGCGGTCTCTACTGCAGAGGGACCAACCACATCCAGAAAAATGTCTTCTACTGAAGGCTCCATCAATTCAAAGCGGCTCAGCCTGGCACCGGATGACGCGCGGTGCAGCAGTTCCTGCGGGTCGGCGCCCGGCTTGAGTTGTACCTCGACATAGTTGCCGTAATCGTTGAAGGACTGCACCAGCGCGGTTTCTTTCAGGAAACCGGCGTCCCCTTCGTACTCAATCTGCACATTACGCCGCCCGTAACCGGCTTTGATCTTCTTCAAATTGCCCTCAAGGACCGCCTTGCCGTGATCGACCAGGCAAATGCCGTCACAGAGCCGTTCCACCTGATCCATGCGGTGGCTCGAGAACAGGATCGTCTTCCCTGCCTTGTTAAGCTCCAGCAGAACATCCCTGAGTACGTTGGTATTGGAAGGATCGAGCCCGGAAAAAGGCTCGTCCATGATGATGAACTCCGGGTCATGCAGCAAAGCCGCAATAAACTGGACTTTCTGTTGCATGCCCTTCGAGAGCTCTTCGACTTTGTTCTGCTTCCACCCGGACAGGCCCACGCGTTCCAGCCAGTCCTCCGACCTTTTCCTCGCTTGCTTCGACGATGCGCCCTTCAGTTCACCCAGGAACACCAGATGCTCCAGAACCTTCATTTTGCGGTACAAGCCACGCTCTTCCGGCAGGTACCCCACGCGCTGCAGAT
>JBEKOS010000341.1:0-5447 GCA_049521535.1 Terriglobales bacterium
TTGGAAGTGCTTTCCGTCTGGATGCAATACTGACGGCTTCCGAGGAGCGGGGGCTGGTGAAGATTCTCTCACGGCCTCGACTGATTACCCAAAGCAATGTCCAGGCGGCGATCAAGCAGGGCACTCGGGTTCCGATCACCACTCTGGGACAGTTGGGCGGGCCGCCTACCGTGAATTATGTTGACGCTGTGTTGCGACTCACCGTAACTCCGCAGATTACCGTGGAGAACACTATCTTTCTGAACGTGGACATTGAGAACACGACCCCGGATTTCTCGAATGAGATTCAGGGAAACCCGGTGTTCCTGACTCAACAAACTACCACACAAGTCCTGGTGGCCAACGGCGGCACGGTGGTGATCGGGGGAGTGATTCAGTCCCAGAACTCGCTGAATATTCAGCAAATACCGCTGCTGGGTTCGATTCCCTATCTGGGTAATCTGTTCAAGCACCGGTCCGTCAGTACCAGCACGCAAGAACTGATATTCTTCATCACGCCACGTATCGTAGAAATGTAACGTGGCTTTCGGCCGGGTATGATTGGCAGGCGGCGACCGTGCTCCACGATTGCTTGGCAGTCTGCCCGCGCAGGCAGGAGATTTCTTGCCGGTTGCCGGAAGTCTGCCGCGTACAGCCGTCGTTATGAATTTTCGACTCCGCCGGGACAAATTGCTGCGTGCGTTGGAGCGTGAGAATTTCGACGCCTTCCTTGTCACTCATCAAGCTAACGTCCACTATCTTTGTGGGTTTACTGGTAGTGCAGGAGCCCTACTAGTAGCGGAACGGGGTTGTGTTTTTTTTACCGATGGGCGATATGCCCAACAGGTGCGTGAGGAGGTTAAGGCGGCCCGCTTGATCGTCTCCAGCGGGCCCTTGCTCGCGGCTGTTGCCGCTGGAGTGGGCAATGCCGTTGGCCGGGCAAGCCGGGGGCCCGTCAATCTTGGTTTTGAGTCTGACCATATGTCGGTGGCTGCTCGGGACGTGCTCAAAGGTCTCCTTCCCAGGAGAACTCGCCTGCACGGGGCGAGCGGGACAGTGGAGAAATTGCGGGCAGTGAAGGACCCACAGGAGATCGAATGCCTTCGACACGCGGCGCAGGTGGGCGCGTCGCTCTTGGATTCCGCTCTGGCGGCGATCAGACCCGGAATTCCAGAAACTTCAATTGCTGCTGAATTGGAGTACGCAGCGCGCCATGCCTGTGCGCAGGGAATGTCCTTTGATACGATTGTAGCCGCGGGGTCCCGATCTGCTTTGCCCCATGGACGCGCTTCGGACCAGCCGATTCCACGGCGCGGCTTCGTCGTTCTGGACTTCGGTGTTATACTCCGCAGTTATTGTTCTGACCTGACGCGGACGGTGCACCTTGGTCGGCCGGGCCGGGACATGAGGGCGGTTTACGAAGCGGTGCGTGAGGCACAGCTTGCGGCGATCGGAGCGGTTCGAGCCGGTGCAAAAACAAGCCTGGTCGATCAGGCCGCTCGGCGAAGCCTGGGTCGCGTCGGCCTTGCGCGCTTTTTTACGCATTCCACCGGCCACGGTGTAGGCTTGGAGGTTCACGAGCAGCCCCGATTGGCCAGGAATGCGGGAGGCTGCCTTGAGGCGGGCATGGTGATTACAATTGAGCCGGGAGTTTATTTGCCGGGCAAAGGTGGAGTGCGGATCGAAGATATGGTGCTGGTTACCGCAAGCGGCGGCGAAGTACTCACCACGGCGCCGAAAGAATTGATACAGTTGTAAGGTGCTCGTAACCCGCGTGCTTGGTTCAGGTGTGTTGCGGAATTCGAAGTGCAGGGCGGCTTGGAAGTTTCAGGGCACGGCTTCAATTATGCCGAAAAGCGTGATTTATTTGACGGGCTTTGCCCCGGTGTTTTGGGCACGGCAATTTTTTGGGCGCTTTTTAGCCGGCTGTCGCTTGCGGCGGCTGGCGGATGATGATTGCCAATGAACCTTGATGAAATCAAAGAATTGATAGACCTGCTCGTCGCGAAGGAAATCTCCGAGTTTGAGCTTGAGCGTGGCGATGTAAAGTTGCGGATCCGGCGTGGCGTCAGCGTTGCCGCACCTGCCGCGGCAGCAATTCCCGTTCAGGCTTCGGCTGGTGGCGCCCAGATCCGGCCTGACTTGGCCACAGCCGGGGTTGTCGAAGGCCTGCCGGGCGGCGCCGAAAACGGGGAAGCGGAAGGGTTACACACGGTGCATTCGCCCATTGTGGGCACTTTCTATGAGGCGGCATCGCCCGGGGCGCCCCCGCTGGTCAAAGTCGGGGACCGGGTGCAGATCGGGCAGGTGTTGTGCATCATCGAGGCCATGAAGTTGATGAATGAGATTGAAGCGGACGCCGATGGCGAAATCGTGAAACGCTTCGTCGAGAATGCCCAGCCGGTGGAATATGGCCAGGCTCTCTTTGTCATTAAGAAGTAGCAAGCGGGAAGTAGTCTGTGGCCAGTCGCAAAGTGCGGCTGGATTCTCGCTGGCTGCTCACTACATGCTGCTTGCTACTCGCTCCCATGTTCAAGAAGATTCTTGTTGCCAATCGCGGTGAAATCGCCCTGCGCATCATTTGCGCGTGCAAAGAACTGGGCATTCGGTCCGTTGCCATTTATAGCCAGGCGGATCGGAACTCGCTCCACGTAAAATTTGCTGACGAAGCCATCTGTATCGGTCCGGCGCGTCTGGCGGATAGTTACCTGAACATTCCCGCGGTGATCAGCGCCGCCGAAATCACCAACGTGGATGCGATCCATCCCGGATACGGGCTCTTGAGCGAAAACGCCAATTTCGCTGAGGTTTGCGAAGCTAGCGACATCAAGTTCATCGGACCATCGCCCGAAGTCATGCGCCTGATGGGGGAGAAAGAAAAAGCCCGCGAGGCGATGAAACGCGCTGGAGTTCCCATTATCCCAGGTTCGGAGGGAATCGTGGCGAACGAGGGCGAGGCCCTCGAATGGACGCGCACCCTGGGTTTCCCTTTGATCCTGAAGGCCTCAGCCGGAGGCGGAGGCCGCGGCATGAGGGTGGTGCGTGATGAGCGGGAGCTTCCGGGCCTCTTTCTCCAGGCGCAATCCGAGGCACAGGCTGCATTTGGCAACGGCCATTTGTATATGGAGCGGTTCATTGAGCGTCCGCGCCATATTGAATTCCAGATCCTGGGTGACGCCCACGGCAAGGTCGTGCACCTGGGTGAGCGCGAATGCTCGATTCAGCGGCGCCACCAGAAACTGATCGAAGAGTCGCCCTCCGTCAAGGTCACGTCCGATATGCGTTCTCGCGTTGGCCATTTGCTGGAAAAAACTCTGGGCAAGATCGGCTACGTCAACGCCGGAACCATAGAATTCCTGATGGGCGAAGATGGCAAGCTCTATTTCATCGAGATGAATACCCGCATTCAGGTGGAGCATCCGGTGACCGAGATGGTTACCGATGTGGATCTGGTAAAGAGCCAGATCTTGATTGCCCTGGGAGAGCGCATGAACACCGTGTTACGAACGGAGGTTTCACATCGCGGGCATGCCATTGAATGCCGCATCAATGCCGAGCACCCGGAGAAATTTACTCCATCGGCCGGCAAGATAACTGCCTTCAACGTGCCCGGGGGAACCGGAGTACGGGTGGATACGGCCGCCTATCAGGACTCCGTCATCTCACCGTACTACGACTCGCTGATCGCCAAGCTGGTGGTTCGCGGGAAAGATCGCGAGGAAGCCATATCCCGAATGGCGCGCGCCCTGGAGATGTTCATCGTCGAGGGCATCCACACCACCATCCCACTCCACCGCCGGATCATGGCGGACTCCAATTTCCGTGCCGGCAAGTTCGATACGAAATTTCTAGAAGAATTCATGAGCAAAGGCTAGTGGAAAGGTAAGTGGCCAGGGGCCGCGGGTGGCTTGGCTAATGAGTTTCGACCCGTCCGGCGCTCGTTTCCAGCGTTCTCCCAATCGGCGCGTGTACGAACTCCGGCGAGTCTTCAGGCTGTTGCTAGCAGGGTGCCCTGTCCTTTGCTGAACGAAGGGCGGAATTGCTTGACCAACGCATCTCAAGCGTGAAAAACCAGGGACCATTACCAAGTTGTCCTTGCGTTATCATAACTGTTGATGGAAAAGACACTTCCCGTGCATCCTCTTGCCACCGACGATTCTCGGCTCCTGCCCATAGCAGGCAAGGTGCTGTCAGAAGAACGCCTGGATAGCGCCGATGCCTTGGCCCTCTATGCCTCCCGCGACATACTCGCCTTGGGCTGGATGGCCAACCATGTCCGCGAGCGCATGCACGGCGATGTGGCTTACTTCAACGTCAATCGTCACATCAATCCCACCAATGTTTGCGTTGCGGCGTGCCGGCTATGCGCCTTTGGACGGAAACAGGACAGTGATGGCGCATACACCATGGCCCTGGAAGAGGCGTTTGCGGCGGCGGCCAGCAATCATTCGGAGGCGGTCACTGAGTTTCACATCGTGGGCGGCCTTCATCCCGATCTTCCTTTCCAGTATTTTCTTGACCTGGTAAGCGGGCTGAAGCAGCGTTTTCCCCGAGTGCACATCAAGGCCTTCACCATGGTCGAGCTTGCTTTTTTTGCCAAGCGCTACAAATTAAGCATCCGAACTGTGCTTGAGAAGCTCCGGGAGGCCGGGGTGGATTCCATGCCGGGAGGGGGTGCGGAGATCTTCTCGGATCGCGTCCGCTCGATCATCTGCGATCACAAGATCGATGGTGCCGAATGGCTGGAGACGGCGCGCCTGGTACACGAGATGGGTTTCAAGTCCAACGCGACCATGCTGTACGGGCACATCGAGAACAATCAGGACCGCGTCGACCATCTCTTGAAACTGCGTGAACTACAAGATGAGACTGGCGGGTTCCAATGCTTCATTCCGCTCGCCTTTCACCCGGACAACACCCCGTTGAAGCACCTGCCGGTCACGACCGGCACGACGGATTTGAAGCAGATTGCCATTGCTCGTCTTGTACTCGACAATTTTCCGCACATCAAAGCATACTGGCAAATGATGACTCCCAAAATTGCCCAGATTGCCCTGCGGTTTGGAGCGGATGACATTGACGGCACTGTCATCGAGGAGAAGATTTACCACGATGCCGGCGCCACTACACCGCAGGGACTGCGCCGGCAGGAGTTGGTCCGCCTGGTACGCGAAGCCGGAAGAACACCAGTGGAGCGCAATACTCTTTACCAGCCAGTCGGTGACGCGGAGACGTCCGTGGCTGTGTTGGTATGAGGCGTCGGACCTATAACTTGACAATTTGTAATCCCCAAATTGCGGAGGCGCACTCTGCAGCACGCCCATAGTCTCTTGTTGATCACAAATTACCAGTTGGAACTTACGAAAGCTCTTCAGGCAACGTGCCTGTCGACTGCCGCTTCTATCAAGGATAGGAGTAGAATCAGCGTAGGCATGGAATTTGGAGAGACTCAGGGCTCTCCCTTTGAG
>JBEKOS010000342.1:0-5443 GCA_049521535.1 Terriglobales bacterium
CGCGCGCGCGCATGCCCACCCTTGGCCGCACCTATACTCGACAACGCCTTGGCCGCTTCGCTCTTGTTGATTTTGTTGTTCTTCATAGAACTGAGCATATTCGTCCAGGACGGAAATTTCAATACTTGCACGTGCAAATATTGATTCATGCACGAGCAAGTATGAAGAGCGAGGCGTACAACTGCCGGCCTATGCGAATAGGAGTCAGATGAATGTGGAAGCACCACCGGCCGAGGGAGAGCAGCGTGAGGCAACCAGGCGACAGGATGGAAGCAATGGGCTCAGGCGGAGGCTGAATCCACCTGGGCGCTGGCTTGCAGGCGATGCTGCCATCGCGACCAAACGAAGGTTGCGACAGCCAGCACCAGGAACGCGCCGATCAAGGCGTCGAAGCGATGAAACCACATTTTAAGGCGCGGGTCCGTATCCCAGCGCTCGCCAAGCTTCATTCCCACCCACGCCAATCCCAGGCACCATGGCCACGAGCCCAAAAACGTGTATAGGTGAAAGCGCAATCGCGGCATACGAGCTATTCCCGCCGGCAGCGCGATAAAGGTGCGGACCACTGGCAGTAAGCGACTGGCGAACACCGTGATATCGCCGTAGCGGCCAAAGAAATGGTCAGCCAAGGCCAGTTCGCGACGACTAAGCAAAATGTAGGCGCCGAACCGTTCGACCAGCGGACGCCCGCCATAGCGACCGATTTCGTAAGCAAGGAGGGAACCCAAATTACATCCCAAGGCGCCAGCAGTGGCCACCCATAGCAAATGGAAATGCCCCGTGTACACCAGGTAGCCGGAAAACGGCATGATGATTTCGGATGGAAGCGGAATGCATGCCGATTCAATCGCCATGAGGAGCACAATGCCCCCATATCCCGCGGTGGAAATGGTAAAGATAATAAATCCGCCCAAGGCGGCGATGATTTTGGAAGTCATTAAAAGTCTTGCGTAAATGTATAGCCGGGCAGAGTTGAGCCCGCCGGCGTCTTCTCAACCCTGATTCTAACTGTAGAGGCTTCCTCGGTCTTGGCATCGGCCTGCCGCAGAACAGCGACCTGAGCGAAAACCTCGTTATACAACTTGGTTACCAGATAGGTTTTCCCGTCGGAATTGTTGCGCCACATTTGACCTGCCTGAATGAACTTAACCGGCATACCTTTTCAGACTATCTGCTGTTCTTGAACTGCGTCAATTGTGGAGGGCAAAGAAAAGACCGCCCGGGCTATTAAGCCCGGGCGGTTTAACGCTCATTGCCCGCGCAAAGAGCGACAAGGTTGTTCACAG
The DNA here is from genome assembly GCA_049521535.1 of Terriglobales bacterium. Lineage (GTDB taxonomy): Bacteria > Acidobacteriota > Terriglobia > Terriglobales > Acidobacteriaceae > CAZUCM01. The sequence goes on from JBEKOS010000342.1 coordinate 1,287, forward strand.
CCGCTACTTAAGTACGTCAAGCGTGACCGTGGTCGTATGCGATGTGCTTCCGCTCGTGCCCTTTACGGTGATCGTCTTGTCTCCAGTCGCTGCTTTACTTCCGACCTTGATGGTCATGGTCGAAGTTCCGGCGCCGGTGATCGAGGTCGGGCTGAAGGTTATGGTGTTGGCACTTCCCTCTCCAGTGGCAGACAAAGTAATCGCGGAGTCAAAGCCACCCGTTACGGTCGTGGTTATAGTGACTTTGCCGGAACTGCTCCGATCAATGCTAATCGAGGTGGGCGAAGCACTGATGGAAAAGCCCGCCGTCGCCGCGGTTACGGTCAGCGTGACGGTGGTGGTCTCGGTGGTGCTGCCTGAAGTGCCCGTCACAGTAATCGGGTAGGTGCCGGTGGCAGTGGTTGAGGCCACTGTCATAGTCATGGTCGAAGTTCCAGCACCGGTGATCGAACTCGGGCTAAAGCCAACTGTGACGCCCGTTGGCTGGCCGGATGCCGTCAAGGTAATGGCTGAATCGAACCCACCCGTCACCGTGCTGGTAATGGTCGAGGTCCCACTGCTGCCCTGCGCTACGGAAAGAGTAGCCGGCGAAGCCGAAAGTGAGAATCCCGAAGCTGCCCCGCTTACGGTCACCGCGGTCGCTGCCGAGGGAATTCCGTTCGTCACCACATACAACTCGCTGGCTCCGGTCCCGATGGTCGAAGGCACGTCAAAGCTCGTGGATACCACCGTCGACCCTGTGCCGACGCCCACACTAAAGCCGTGCGTCTTACAATAAACCACGTTGCCGGTCGAATTGTTAACAATGCGGACCAGCGGGTAGTTAGTGTTGTCCTGGAAATCGTCGCCATAGGCTGCGCCGTCTGACACACCGTTAAACTGCGTACCCGAAACCGTGTACGTAGTGCCGGCAGTGAGCGAGGAAGGAACCGAGGTGATCGTGGGCTGCCAGGAGGATTCGTAGGTGCCAGCCGACGTCAGCAATTCGACCGTGGTGCTGAAATCGGTGAACATGATTTGCCCGGTCGGAAGAACAAGCAAGTGTCCCACGTAGGACGAATCATCGGCAGCTCGAGAGGGATTGGGGAACGAACTCAGCGTGCTGCCGTTCCATTCGTAGAAATTGGCGGGCGCCGAGAATGTGCCGGAATACGGGCTGGCCATCACGATCGCGTTGCCGTTGACTTCGATAGAGGCTGGTGCATCGTTGGTTGCGTCGCTGTTGGCATAGGACGGACCCGCGGTCCAAGCACCTGTGCTCCAGTTGTAAGTGGCAGTGTTTCCGGCGCGGCAATCACTGGCACCGTTGTAAAAGACCGTACCATTCGGCATCAGGATCGCTGGACCAACTTCGTAGCTCGCAGTGCTGGAACTACCGCTACAGTTCGAGTCCCAGAGCTGCACTTGGGTGCTGCCCGCGGTGGACCACTTATTGGTCGAGGGATTGTACAACTCAGAGTTGCAACCCCCGCTCGCGCAGCTTGCGGTGGTGAATGAACCGACGTAGGCGTCAACGGTAAGTACTTCGCCGTTCGGAAGCAGTGTCCAACCTTCCTCGTCAAACTCGTCGGCCTTTCCGTCGCTGGAACTCGCTTCGCTGGTAAAGTTCAGCGAGCTTTCATTGAAATAGAAATAATCGGGGTAAGCGCTCGCGCCCGAAACCTTTGCGCAGCAAGCCGCCAACATCCAGGTGCCATTAGGCAGGATCACTGATTCGGCGTCGCCGATGCCTTCCACGCCGCTCGCGAACGGCGCAGTTGTCGCCGTCCATGTATTCGTAGCCGGATTGTACAACGCACCTGCGTTTTGCCAGATTCCAGAGCAACTACCGCTCGGGCAGTTGTATTCGCCACCCTGCACCACCACGTTTCCATCAGGCAGGACTGCCGAACCAAAGAAGAGAGGTTCGTAGCCGCTGGGCAGCGACGCCACCTGCGTCCAGGTTCCATTGGCATAGCTTCCGGTGCTGCTCGGGGTCAAGGTGTACCAGGCGGAATAACTGCTGCCTACGCAGCCTGTACCGCTGCAATTGGGCTCTTCGTGCACCAGCACGCGGCCGTCGGTAAGCAACATCATGGCGCCGACGGATACGGGCGGAGCGTTGGTAAGCGGTGCCCAACTTTGAGCATACGAAGTCAGGGCTGACCCTGCCAGCACAAAACAGGCAAGGACGCATACTAAGGCACGGGGGAGACGAGCTTTCATTCGATAGAACCTCAGATTTTGTTGGAATTTCTGGAAAAATCCAGAGTAGCGGGATTATGCCCTGAGGCTGTAGCGCAAGTCAAGAGAAACGCCAAACTTTTCAGGCTTGCTACAGGAAGCGCTACGCGAGGCCGTCCCCGGAAGCTCCGTTCAGCGTTTGGTTGAGCTTGGCTAGGGGACAGCGGACTCCAAGATAAAAGGTCCCGAATGAAGAATATACGCCGCTTACCAAGTCGTACCGCATTTCAGCAATTAGCTTTTTGAAGACAACCGGATCATTCCCAAACAGGTCCACGCCCCATTCCCAATCGTCGAAGCCTATGGACCCGGAAATGACTTGTTGTACTCTTCCCGCATATCTCCGGCCAACCATGCCGTGCTCTTCCATCTGGCGCTTGCGTTCTTCAATGGGGAGTGTGTACCAGTTTTTTTCTTCGCCACGACGTCGGTCCATCGGATAAAACGAGACGTAGCGTGCTTCCGGAATCTTGGGGAAGAGGCGCACACTCATGGCCCCGCGCTGGCGCTCGAGCATTTCCTGAACCTCGCCAGACCAATCTTCCGAATGGGGCGCTATGCCGCGATCCACCAGCGACCGGTAAAGCTTCACCGAGGAATCATATAAGCCTAACTCAACGACTGAGACATACGAGGTCGTCGGTTCCAAATACTCCTGAAGTCGGAGCCTGCTTAGGGCAAATTGAGTACTGCTCAATTCATCGAATCCCGGGCGAAAATGCAGGAATAAAAAATCCCCTTTGTGCCCCAGAAGTGAGTACACCGCACTCTGCCCTTCAGACTCTGCTGGCCCTAAGGCGGCAACCACTTCATCGAGCACCTCTTGCTTCTGCGGGTCGGAAAGGCGCCTCCAGGCGGCCCATCTAAAACGCATCATCTGGTGAAGAACACTGGAGCCCTCCAGAGTGAGTGGGACTGCCGGCAAGGTAACTTGAGTTGTTGAGTTTTCCGGGTTCAAATCGTATATTTCCTTGTGAATTCAGTGCGTCAGACTTAAGATTACACATTCGGAGCCATAAATCGGAGCCATAAACAGGATGCCCGACAATCCTGACAATCTTAAATCGTACTAACGATATTGTCATGACCATGCCTGAAGGGGTACATCGCCGCCAATTTGTAAACTTCAGTTTTTTTAACTTGTTGCCGGAGTGGAGGCGACTGCCCCGCACAGAACGCGATGATCATCGCTTCGAGTTTGCCGAAGCCATTCGCAAATGGAATGCCCCCGACACGATGAAGGTGCTCAGTTATTCCCTTCTAGGCACACGCCCGGACGCTGACCTCATGCTGTGGGGCATTTGCTATTCGATAACCTGCCTGCAAGAGATGGCTTCTGATCTTCTGCGTACGCGACTGGCAGGATATCTCAAGAAGCCCTATTCCTATCTGGCCATGACGCGCCAATCCGAATACCTGATCGGGGACTCCGAGCGGCAGCAGAGATTACAAGGTGTTGAGCGGCCAGGCACATCCAGGTATCTCTTTGTTTATCCATTGGTGCGCACCCGTACGTGGTACATGCTGCCTTACGAGGACCGGCAGCGCATGATGGCGGAAGTTGTCCGGTTGGCTGACGAATTCCCCGGGATGCGCGCACATGTCGTGTATTCCTTCGGCCTCGACGATCAGGACTTTGTCATCGCGGTTGAGTCGGATGACCCCGGCACTTATGTCGAGCGAGTAATGCGCTTGCGCGAAACCGATGCTAGCCCATTCGTGCAGCGCGACACACCCACGTTTACCTGCGTTCAGATGCCATTGGAAGAGGCACTGGAACGGCTTGGCTAAGTCAATCGCAACCTTGAATTTGTGATTAGCAAACTGAAGCGGGCCTCGCCCGAGCCGGGGACTTAGGAATGGTAAGAGGAACGACACCGAGGCGCCCATCTAAGACCGGAAGCCAAGGCATTGTTAGCAGCCATCTTCGGCAA
>JBEKOS010000343.1:0-5432 GCA_049521535.1 Terriglobales bacterium
CAAGGAGGAACTCGAACAAGTCCTAACCGGCACAGGCAAACGATGGGGCCTGCTGTTCGCAGTGATAGCGGGCACCGGGTTGCGAATTGGAGAGGCTTTGGCTCTGAAGTGGGAAGACTTGTCGGAGAGCTGCACTGTAGTGAACGTGCGGCGTAGTATCTGGCACGGCCAGGAACAAGAACCAAAAACACCGAACGCTGTTCGCGTCATCGACATCCCGGATCACCTTGCCCGGATGTTGCGAGAGCAGATGGATCGGGAAGGGAAATACTTGTTCCACACCAAGAAGGGCCGCCCACTACAACAGCGCAATGCAACTCGTGCATTACACGCCACTGGCAAGAAAGTTGGATTCCATGCTTTCCGTCGATTCCGCACGGAAACATTGCGTCGGGCGCGTGTGCCTGAGGACCTGATTAGATTGTGGCTCGGACACGCAAAACGAACCGTGACCGACTTCTACGCAGCGGGTTTGGAAAAAGACGAAGCGTGGAGGCGCGAATGGTGCGAGCGTGTGGGGATTGGTTTCACGTTAGATGGGCTACAAGGGCTACAAAATGCAGTTGAAAACATCGCCGTGGAGGCGGCGTAAATCCAATGTGGGGCAGGAATTAGTTTGGCTCCCCGGGCAAGATTCGAACTTGCAACCCTTCGGTTAACAGCCGAATGCTCTACCGTTGAGCTACCGGGGAACTGGCAACACGTCACAGTGAATAGCAGTTTACGCTAGCTCTCCGATTCCGGCAAATAGGTCGCCGAATATTTATTTTTTCTGTATCCTGTCCCTGGGATCGTCAGGACAGTCTCGCACCATCGAACAGCATAAATAAAGATAGGGAGAAGTCCATGCGGAATTCTAAAAAACTTGACACAAAAAAGTTTTCGCGTTTTGCCCTCTTCGTGGCGGGCATTTCTCTTCTCATCGGGTTTTCCAGTTGTGGCTCCTCCACACCGCCAAAGCCAGCGGAAGGGCCGCAACGGTATTCGCTCACCGGACGGGTCGTTTCCGTGGAGAAGGACAAAGAGCAGGTGGTTGTGGATGCCGCGGACATTCCCGGTTTTATGATGGCGATGACCATGGGATATTCCGTGAAGAATCCAAACCTGCTCGAGACAATCTCAGCGGAAGATCAAATCAAGGCGGACGTCGTTGTGAACGATAAAGACGTCTGGCTGGAAAATATCGTGGTGGTTAAGAAAGCGGACGCATCGAAAGCTCCCACGGCAAGCGAATCGCCGGCTGCTCCGGCAGCGCCCTCCAAACCATAAAGCGCAATTCTTTCCCGCGCAGAAATCCTTCGAGCAGTGTTGGGGCACGGCATGCCGTACGCGGGGGCGGCACACGACAAAGCCGGCGGCAAGATTTGATTTGTCTCGTTGCCGGAGTTCCTACATAAAAGAGGAACAGGAGGCTCCTCTCGGAGCCTCCTGACGGTGAGTGAGGTGAGAACGAACGTGAAGAGCGTTAGTGGTGACCGCGTCCGGACGAAGAATGCCCGCCGCCCGATGACGATCCCCCGCGCGAACCTCCGCTGCTAGGCGCTGCGCCACGGGACCCGCCATTCGGTGCGGCGCTGTATCCGCCGCCACCGCTCGGCGCGGTGCGCGGAGCAGAATAGGAGCCAGGGTAGGAGCCCCCTCCGCGAGGTGTTACAACGGGTTGCTGCATGTTGAGCGGAGGCCGGCTATAGCCATAGTTACTACCGGAACTGCCGCGTGAATAAGTCTGGGGCTGCCGGGACGCTTGGGACGGCTGCGAATACGATGGTTGTGAATAGCTTCGCCCGTAGCTTCCCGGTTGCGATGACCGCTGTGAAGAGCCGAACGAACGCCAGCCCGGCTGCGAAGACTGGCCGGAGGAACCTTGAACACCTCGGTTGAACCCACCCTGTCCGCTTCCTGCCTGGCCCGTGGTCCCTTGACGAGCGTTGCTGCTGAAGAAGCGCTGGTTAGATGTTGTGGAGCGAGGGATGGCACCCGCGCTAACCTGCCGGTCCGTCGGATGGAAGCTCTCACGCGACGGCGATACTGGATGCGCGCCGGTGATCATGCTGGCTTGACGGAACGAGCCTTCGTCCACTCGCGCCTGCTGCGCAGGCACGCGCCCGCGCCCGAACTGATCCGCTTGCATCGAGCTGATCCCGCCGCGCACGCGCTCGTCGGCGCCCGCCCGTTCGACGTTCGAGAATGCGTTCGGGCCTCCCCGGAGTGGCGCAAATCCGCCGGCGCTGTTGTGGATGTTATAGACGTTGACCACGTTCACTCCGCCTATGCCGCGCCCATACCACGGAAAGAAGCGATCGCCGGGCCCTACCGGTAGCCAGCCCACTGTGCCAAATCCGAAGCCGAAACCGAACCCAACGCTGACTCCCCATGCTCCGCCACGGAAGCCAAGGAATGAGACATACGCGGGCGCCCACAATGGACGATACCCGGCGTAAACAGGCCCGGGCCACCAACCCCACGCCCCGCCATACACAAACCAGCGCCCATAGTGATACGGCGCCCAGCCCCAAGGTTCGTAGGAAACCCAAGTCCAGCCGTAGTAGGGCTCATAAACCCAGCGGCCGTCCCGATACGGCGCCCATCCTACGTTCGCCGCAGGGAACCAAACGGCTCCATAATCGGGCACAGTGGTCCATTGGCCGTAGGGATCAAGGTCCTGGCTACCCGTGTAGTAGGGATTTGTGTGTTGCCAGCTTCGCGCGTTTTCAATGCTGCGATCGCGGTCGCTGTTCCATCGGTCCCAGTCATCTTTTCCGGGAGCTCCGGAAATCTGATATTGTGCGCTGTCGGCGCTGCCCTGAATGGTGATGCGCTGGTCGCGCTCCACGTGCGTGCTGCCCTGCGGCGTGGAAATATCGGCCGAACCGTTTCGCACGTCCACAATTGTTTCGCCATCGGGATTAATTTGAATGCGGAAGCTGCCCTCACCCGTTTGCGGGCGAATCGCCACGTTGGGCGTATCGATCTCGACGTTTGCGTCGCTGGTTTTCAAGGCATCGAAATTCACAAGTCCCTGGCCAGCCTGGACTTGCATCTGGGTTCGCGCGAGGCTCACGACATTCGCGGTGGATTCATCGGATAGCCGGAGGATATTTGCGTGATCGAGCTGGATTTCCACCTTGGAATCCTTGCCAGTGGAAATATGGTCCCCGTTCACTACCGGTGTGTTCAGCGTCGCCACAGCCCAATCATTCGAGCCGCTATGTTGCGTCGAAACATCCCCGTGCGTGAAGCTGATGCGCGCCGCGCCGGGATCGCCTTGCTGCGGCAGGTTCGGCTGCTGCTGAGGCCCTGGGCCTGGCATCGGTCCACCCGGACCGGCCTGCTGTTGTGGGTACGGTACGGGAATCTCCATGGGCTGCTGCGATGCGGGTGGCGCGTTCTGCGCGCCCAAAGTCGCTCCAGTTCCCAGAAAAAGCGTCCCCGCCAGAAGAACTGTTGTGAGACCTTCAAAGTAGCGCTTCATGGCCAACCTCTCACGATTACTTAGGCTGCAATGCACTCACATTCGCGTTAGATGGTTGCAGGGCTGATGCCAAACTGGGGCGATTTTCAGGATTTATATAAACCTTTTATTTCTAATATTCTGCAGGCACCTAGCGGTGCGGCGTTCAATGAGCTTCGCGAGGAACTCGGTGGTTCTCACGCATCCAGTGGTGGATTTCAACCAGTATCGACAGATCGGCGGAATGAGTGGTCAAGTTAGGGTTCGCTCTTTGTTCGTGAGAGCGAATCCACGAATCGCTGCTAATGGAGCAGCCAAATAACGCAGTAGCGAACTGTCGTAAATCATAACAGCTGGCCCCTCGGAACAGCGCGGCAGCATGCGCCGCAACTGTTAACCGAAGGGTTGCAAGTTCGAATCTTACCCGGGGGAGACAAACTTTCCTGTTAGTGTCGTTACCCAAAGTTCAGGTTTGCGGTGATTCCACTTCCAGCTTTTCCCTTGCCGGCTTGGTACGGTTAAGAAGGGCCTCCAACGAAAGCGAGCCTGCTCCGTATGCGAACATGAATAGGAGTGCGCCGGTTAGAGAGTAATCCTTGAAGAACTGAACCTTCTCCGCGGGGATGTAGAACTGGTGATGGAACATATTCCCGGCAATGATCGTAAAACCTGCCAGCGCCAGGAGGGCATGCCGCGTTTTATAGCCGACGACCACAAGAAGGCCGCCGATAAGCTGGAGCCACATGGCAGGATAAATCAGCAGCGTGAGCACTTGGTCCATGCCGCTGAACGTGGGATTGTGAACCACCATGTAGGCCTGCATTCGCGCGGTGTGAAAAAACTTATTTTGACCGAACGTAAGAAAGATTGCGGCCACGAAGATCCGAGCCAACAAGATCAGCGGAGCCATCACGGTATTGTTGCTCAAAATGGGGGCAAAGAAACCGCCATAGGAATTGCCCGTTCCCGCAGGATTGGCTCGCTCTTGCCGAGCGTCCAATGACAACGGCCCGGGCCCATAGGCAAACATGGCAAACAACCCACCGGCGATACCGAAATCCTTCAAGCCATGACCGGCCAGCAAATAGGTGATAACCGTGAATACGGCCAGCAGAAGTGCGGCGAATCGCGTCTTATACCCGAGCACGATCAGGACTACAGCTACGATCTGAATTGACAGAAACAAATAATTGAGACCACCTGCCGGAACCGGTGGCGGCTCCATATAGGCGCGCATTGTGGGTCTTCCGAAAAACCACGTCAGGATGTAATAAACGTAGGTCACGGAAGTCAGCAAGCGAGCTAGCAATAGAAATGGACCAAGCAGCGAATCGTCGCTTAAAAAGGGAGTAAAAAAGTCGCGCTGCGCATTATTTTCCATTGTTTCACTTTCCTATTTCGGGATCTCCGTTTTATGGTGTTACAGATAGGCACCGTTATACACCCGTGGCCCGTCGATGCGAACCGAATTTGCAACCGCAAGCGGAGTGTTATCCGCTGGCATGACCTTGCGATGTTCGTTCCACCTATACCGGTCAACGGCACGGTTCCAGCGGAGCAACTACGTGGTGAGTTCTCGGACCGAATCCGAAAGAACGCTCCAGTGGCGGAAAGCAGCACACGTACTCGATCGGCAAGCAGGGCAACACCATGATGCGCCAGTTGCTGGTGGAAGCGGCGCAAACGACGGCGCGGTTCGATCCTGAACTACAGCGTGTGTATTAACGATTGAAGTTTCGCCGGGGGCGCGAAAATGGCTCCCATGCACAGCAGCCCGGCAGCCACCCTGGTCCCGCACGTGGAATCGACATTCTAACTGGCCGCCTCCCTGCACAGGCGGGGATCTCGAAACACAAATTATGGTACGCGGTTGAAGATCGAATAGCTGGCTGGTGGAACCAGCCTTCTACCGCTGGATTCACGATGCAAACCTTGGCGCGGTCGTTGTCGTCCGGGCAAGACCAAGAGTCATGCTGGGCCA
>JBEKOS010000344.1:0-5416 GCA_049521535.1 Terriglobales bacterium
ATGCAAAGCCATTCACCACCATGAATGTGCCCACCAGTGATTCGTTGTGCAGATAGTACTTGAAGTAGTAGGTGGAGGCCGCGCCCTTGACAGCGAAGGCGGCCAGAACCAGCAGCAGCACACTCACCAGCATAATCCACGGCACGCTGGTGAAGAGGTTCTTCATGTCGAGGCCCATATCGGATTTCTGTGCCGCTGGCGGCGTTACGCGTTCGCGCGTAGTAAGGAAGCAGAGGACCAGCAGGATAACGGCCAGAATGCCGTAGAAGACCATGGTGAGTTGCCAACCGCGTGCCTCATTGCCGTGACCGAACCATTTCACAAATTTCAAAGTGAAGAATTGGATGAAGGTGCCGGCTGTGAAGGCGCCGATAAAGCGAATCGAAGAAATCGAGGTGCGCTCGATCGAGTTGGGCGAAATCACGCCCATCAGCGCGGAGTACGGAATGTTCACGAAGGTATAGATGAACATCAGCAGGCTATATGTGATGTAGGCGTAGACGAGCTTGGCACCGCTGCCAAGGTTTGGCGTGGTGAAGGTGAATACCCCTGCCACCGCGAAGGGGATGGCGCCCCAAATGAGATAGGGCCGGAAATGGCCCCAGCGCGTTTGGGTGCGGTCGGCGATCGATCCCATCACCGGATCCGCAACCGCGTCGGCAAGGCGCGTGACCATCAACATAGTACCGACGGCAAGGGCCGAGATGCCGAAGACGTCGGTGTAGAAAAACATCAGGTACCACTCGAAGGTCTTCCAATAGAGATTCGAAGCCGCGTCGCCAAACGAGTATCCGATCTTTTCTTTGAGGGATATGCGGTCTGCCAACGGAACCGTCAATTTAGCTGTTTCCACACTGGCCTTACCTTTCCGGAACAACCTGAAACGCCTGACGCAAGAGTTGAAATACGAATTCCAGTGGAAACCCTGCCCGTCAGTCGCCGTTATTCATACTGGTTCCACGATCCCTGCACCCAGTCGCGGCCTTCGCCCTGATGTAACGCCGGGCGTGCATCGCGCATCCTTCAACCGGTTGTATTACCGCTTTTGCACCCGGTTTATTAATCTGGTTTAACTCCGATTGGAACCTTACGGCTTTGCTTGCCCGCGTGTCAAGCTTCCTTTGGTACCATCGTCTTGTGCGCAAGGCAAAACATCGTGGCGGCGGCCCTGTCCCGCCGGCTGGAACGCCATCTAAGCCCATTAGTTTACGGGATTTGGCCGCCTACCTTGGGCTCTCTCGCACTACCGTCTCCCTGGTGCTCAACAACTCGCCCGTGGCCCAGGGGCTGACGCCGGAGACCCGCGAACGCGTGCTGAAGGCCGCCCGCGAGCTCAATTACAAGGCCAACTACTTTGCGCGCATGCTGAACAACAAGCGCAGCCACATGGTGGGCATCCTCTCTCCCGATCTGAGCGGAGGCTACGACTCGGAGATACTCAACGGGATTGAGCGCCTGCTGATTGAGCGCGACTACCTCTATTTTGTTTCCAGTCATCACTGGAACCGGGATCTCATCCGTCAGCGGCTCGAGGTGTTTGCTGAACGCGGCGCCGAGGGCGTTATCCTGATCAACACCCCCGCGCCGGCGGCGTCGACTCTTCCACTGGTTTCCATCGGAAGTCTGGAGTGCGAGGTCCCGCTGACGCGCATTGCGGTGGATAATGCCCATGGGATTCACCTGGCGCTCGATCATCTGAATGCGCTGGGGCATCGAAAGATAGCGTTTCTCAAGGGGCACGCCCAATCGAGCGATGCCGGGTCGCGCTGGGCCGCCTGCGTCGAGTCAATGCTAGGGCTTGGCTTGCTCATCGACGAGAAGAATGTGGTTCAGCTGAAGCGCATCGACGATGGAATGAGCCCCATCCGCGAGGGCTATATCGCAGGCAGGCAGTTGTTGAAGGCAGCGAAGGGATTCACCGCCTTGCTGGCATTCAACGACCTGTCTGCCATCGGCGCCATCAATGCATTCCGAGACGCAGGCAAGCGAATTCCCGAAGAGATTTCGGTGGTAGGGTTCGACGACGTTCAGGCGGCAACCATCGTTCATCCTTCCCTGACAACAATCCACCAGCCATTGATCCGGATGGGCATGCTAGCCGCCTCTGAGATTCTGCGCAGCATCGAAAATGCGGATATGGAACCGCGCCAAATCCTGATCAAGCCAGAACTGGTGATCAGGCAGTCGAGTGTCGTTTGTCCTCTGGATGGCGCAGGTGATCGCGAAGGAACGCCCAAAGTTTCGATCACGCCGAAGGCGCCCGGCGCAGCGACTGCGGGTCGAGCAGGGCGGCGTGCGCCTGGGTCGCGCGGGAAGAAGGTTGAGGGTGGTTGACAATCCGCTCGTTGACCAAGCTACCGGTAGATCGTACTAGAGACCTTACCACGCGCTGGAACCGCGCTGTGCTCCTATTGTGGCCTGTAAGTGGTTGATTCCTTAGAAGTAAAGAATAGCTGGTGCCGAAGAAGGGACAATCGCAATAAGTGCTAAGTTGTTGGAAATGAACAGGTTGCTCGATTTTTAGTGCGAACTTAGTGATTTCGTCCAGCGGCTGGGTATTAAGCGGAGAACCCTACTGGCAGTCAACCATAGTTTGGTTGCCACTGAAAGTAGGGTATCTGAAACCGGAGCGATTCCCAAATGGCAAACTCAGCAAGTCTCCTTCGCTACGCAAGCCTCCCCGGCTTGGGCTGGCGGCGGGGCGCATTAGTGCAAGGCAAGAATGGACGCATCAAACCGAATGCCGTCCTCTACAACAGCGTCGAATACACGGTAGAGCCAGACAACGGCCACTTCCAAATTCGCCAATACGAAAACGGCAAGAGCGTTTACACCAACTGCGGCAGCGACGTTGATGCGGCCATCGCAAGGCTGTCTCAGCTTCAGGCGAAGGCGACCAGCACCAACGGCTCAATGACCAGAGGAAGTTGACCAGTGAACCGAGGGAAAAACAGCCTCGAATTTGACCGGAAACCATGAGGCCGGGAATGTGGGTATCTTGACCACCGGCAAAGGAGGCCGCATCGCTACAGTTGCAAGCAGTTGATTCGTCACATCCACAAATCGCTAAGCCGCTCATTTTCGAATTGACCATGTAAGAATGCGGCGAGTTCGCATCCGACATGCTCGTAGTAGTTTCTTTCGTTGCACTTGCCTCCAAAGGCGATGTGGCACTTCTCGAACTTTTGAGCGATTACTGCGTGCAACAGTGGCAATAGGATTACCTCGCCCTCTCGAACACGAGACAATCTCGAATTGAACTCTCCACATAGTTTTTCCACTGACCAAAACTTAAATGATGGCTTAGCTTTGTCTCCTTGAGACCGGCGTGCAAACTCGAAGACTCTCTGCCCGAAAGTCAGAATCAAGAATGGACTGTACTCTTCCACAAGTCCCCGAAATTCCGCTATGTCCATAGCGAGAGTGGACTTGTTCTCTTGCTCCCAGTCATTTGCTGATTTGACGGCGTTGCGAACATAGAACCTTCTGTCGTCGATTCTTGCCTTTTGAAGCCGAAATAGCTCACGGTTCACTATCGTCTCAATCGGCGTCCATATATTGTGCCGGGTTGGGAACCGCCAGTCTAATGGGTCATCAAGCTTGTCAGCGTGTTTGAGGGGCGGGGAATCCGCCAGTAACCATATTGCAGATTTGGGACGTCCGTTATCACGATTCATGTGTGCTTCCTCTATACAGGAGAGAATTATTACGTGCTTAACACTTGGTTCACACGACCCCCAGTATCCACCCCTCGATTTTGGCGATGCCTCGCTCCTCCGCCGTCAAGTTCGGGTTGAGGAACCCTCCAAGGGAGCCGTCACGGTCGGCACGTTGCAACCACGCCGCCGCCGCGTAGGCTGCTTGCTCATCGCTGTCACGGTCATCCCGTCGGAACCGGCGTGTCCACAGCGATGGGTAGACCTCTGTGACGACCGACCTGCCCTCGGGAATCTCCCAGCCATCGAACGGCCAGAAATGAATTGGCCGCTTGCACTGCTTCCTCAGGTAGAGAAGCCAAGGCAAACCGGCGTGCGTGGATGTGGCGACCTCTCCCTGAACGCCGAACCCAAAGACTGACTTCGCTGTGGCTGTCCATCGTTCTGCTAGCCTGAGCCAGCTTCGGTCTCCTGTCCGCCACTTTCCACGGCCATGTGGGTCTTCCCGGATGAAGCACACGTAGGTGTGCTGGGCGTCGGTCGGCCAGTAATGATGGAAGTCCTCAAGGAAGCCCTGCCAGTCGCACGACAGCTTGTACTTCTCGAAGTAGGCCAGCGGAAACGAGAAGGCGTGGTCGATGCCGACGAGGGTGGGGATGTCCCGGTCGAGTTCCTCGCGGAGCCACTCGGCGAGACCACGGCGAGTCCAATACCGGCGAGGGCTGGGTGGCGGCTGAACCTGTGCCGGTTCGCCGGAGCCCTCGGCCATGAAAACGCGGACGCCCTTACAACTGGAGTCGGCGGTCTCAGCGCCGGAGTAGTCGATGCCGATGTAGCGGTTGAATTGGGGCACGATTGTTGGCCTCTGGCCGCTTTGGTTGCTACGGCTTGGCTGTTGCGCATCTAATCATCTCGACCTCTGGCTTCTCGACAGGGAAGGCAATTCTGCGGTGTCGCTGGTTTGACGGAGAGAAGGACGGATGCAGGAGAGCGACTACATTCGCTTTGACTCCGGTGCCCGGAATCTCCACTCCATAGGCAATTGCCCCGAGGCTGCTCGAATCGACTACGCTCCAGTTTGGCGCGTCAGCCCAAGGTCTAAGGTTTGGCATGATTCGATATGCGCGACCGACGACCGGGAGCCCAAGCAGCAGGATGACGTGCGGCTTCAGTGTTCGTATCTGCTCCAGAAGGAGTTCACTACACTCCCGCTCATACCGCGAGTCTGGACGTGAGAGAAACTCGCCCACCTGTTTGCTACCGGGCTGAAGACCGACGAACCAGTTGGTCATAAAACAGGACTCAATTCGCACATCGGCATCGGTCAGCAATCCACGCAAATTGCGCCATGTGGCTTTGTCGTCCTCTCGACCAGCAGCATTGATTTCGTCACGGTAAGCCACGCAGCCGAAGTTGTGCCCGACCGCCATGATGTTCGGCCACATCGCATCGGCGGTTGGGTTCTGGAGACCGTAACCTTCGGGGAAAAATGCAGGACCGAGCAGACCGCCTCGTGAGGGAAGGACATTTGTGCCCTCTGGCTGGATGATGCCCTTCGCCGTTCTCTGCCATCCACGAACAATCTCAAGGATGTTCATTCACCAGTAGCTCCCTCGCCAGTCTAATCCCGGCGATGAGGCTCACGCAGAGGTTGACCATGAAACGGCTCAGCCGAGGCATACCGGCGTTCGTGATGAACATCAGCGGCCTCGCCATCGCCGCCGACAGAATGGTTCATATATATAGTGGAGATTTTTACG
>JBEKOS010000345.1:0-9464 GCA_049521535.1 Terriglobales bacterium
TCGCTGGGCGAACTCGCGCGCCCCATAGGCGCGCGTGTGTTGGTAGACGAAGTTTATCTGGAAGCCATCTTTCCGCGTCCCCAAACCGCGCTCAAGCTCGGCCCGGAATTCATCGTTACCAGCAGCCTGACCAAAGCATACGGTCTGGGAGGCCTTCGCTGCGGATGGATTCTGGCGGAGCCGGCTCTGGCGCATCGCATGCGTTGCCTCAATGATCTCTTTGGCGTCCAGCAACCACATCCGGCTGACCAGTTGAGCGTGTTTGCCTTCGACAACATGGAGAAGCTGGTTTCTCGTACAAGCAAGTTGCTTGAGAACAACCGGAAGCTGGCTTTGGATTTCCTGAAGTCGCACAATGAGCTGGAGTGTTTTATTCCTGAGCACGGAACAACTCTCTTTCCGAGATTGAAGCATGGCAGCGTTGACACGCTCGCATCACTGCTGGAAACGAAATATGACACCATGATCGTGCCCGGTCGCTTCTTCGAGATGCCGGAACATTTTCGCTTGGGCCTGGGTATCAGCACAGAGATGATGCGGGAAGGATTGAAGCGCCTGGGCGAAGCGATGGATGAGATTGCGACCTCACACAGTCTCCAAGCGGGATAGGGCTCGTTGCGACCGGTTACGCCTCTGCGCGGGCGTGGACGCCCCCTCCACAGCCGATCTGGATACCGGCGCTACACTTTGGCTGCCCGCGTTACTTGCGGGACTGCTTAAGCGGCGAAGCGCCGCATCCGATTGAAAAAGGCAGTCACAGCTTTTTCCAGGCTTCCAGGCTCTTTGCCGTGCCGGCGGAAGCTTCGTCTCTGTCGGCTTCCTGCAGGGCGCCCCGAAGCTTGAGGTAGTCTCGCATGACCACCGCCCAGTCATCTTTACCCGCTTCGGTTGATGGCACCTGCGGCCTACGGGCGTTTACAGCAACCGTGAGAATGGCGGCGAGTAGTTTGTTATCGTCCACAATGAGACCTCCCTATCTCCGTCCAAGTCCGTTTGAGTATATGCTTCAAAGCGCCGCATACTCCGCCTTGGCTTCTTTCAGGATGGGAATGTCGGGATCCGCATCCTTCCAGAGGGTAAGAAAATCCTGATAGGCGGACTTGGCTTGCGCTCTGTCACCCTGCGTGGCGTAAGCGCGGGCCAGGCCGAGGCGTGCCAGCGCGGCCCAGGGGAAATTGGCCACCACACCCCGGTGGTCGATGAACTTCTGAAATTCCGCCGCAGCGGCTTTGCCGTCATGCAGCGACAGAAACGCCTCTCCTCGCAGATAAACCGGGCACAAGCTGACATTGGCATTTGAGGTTGAGCCGAGTTCAATTGCGCTGGTCACCTGCAAGAGTTCGACAGCATGGCTTGCGTCTTTGCGCTCCAGGGCGATCGCCGCCCGGATGGCCGGCAGCCAATTCCTCTGCACGACCGTGTCCAGAGGAAAGGCCTTGTCGATGTCGTCCGCCAACCTGCTCGCCGCTTCCGTATCGCCTGCCCGTGCCAGGGCGAGCGCCGCGAGAAGCCGCACATCGCGATTCGGGCCAAGAACCACCGCCGCAGTGGCATCGTTCCGCGCCAGATCCCGGTTTCCCGCTTCAGCTTCGCGCAACGCCTCTGCCGCCTGGTACGTTGCGGCGCTTTCCCTGGCGTCGTTATGTAGAGCCGATTGCATCGCCCGCTGCGTTGACTCATGCGCGTGCTTAAGCCTGCCGTACCAGCCTTCGGTATCGGCCTGTGACGCCAGCAACAAGTCTTCGGCGCCCGGTTTGCCCATCGCCAAAGCAGCCAATTGCGCCATTCGAGACGCATTTCCTCTCAAGAAGGCCAACTGATAGCGGTTCTGAAGCAAACCCTCACTCTCCAGCTTGCGTTCGTCCGCCTGCGTGAACACCGCCTCAGCCTCATCCAGACGGTTGAGGTTCATGTAGGCATTGCCGAGGTTGATGTAGTTGGTCACGTCATTCGGCTCCAGGCGCATCGCCTCGCGGTGTTCCTGCAGATATTTATCCCAGTTGCCCAAATTGCCGGAAATCCAGCCAAGATTCGTGTAAGGTACGTCGTCTCGCGGGTAGGTCTGCTGCCACAACTCGTAGACCTGTTCCGCCTTCTCCAGTTCGCCCGTTACATTCAGGTAGTAGCGTGCCTCAATGGAGAACCGCTCCCGCTCACTCACCTTTTCCCGCAACTCATAGGCCTTGCGCGCAGATTCCGCCGCCCGACCCGCCTCGTTGAGGTTGGCGTAAACGGCCGACATGGCCCGGTAGGGCATGGCAAAATTCGCGTCCAGTTCAACTGCCCGCTTGTAGAAGGGCAAAGCCGTGGTTTCTCCCTGGGCGAAAAACATCTTCTCGCCCAGGCTGTACGCTTTCAGCGCCTCCAGCGAGGGCGTAGTCGCCTCAGACAACGGAGTAGCGTATTTTTGCACGGTGCTGAACGACTCGCCCAGTTTGCCGCGCAAGCTGATCGCCGCACTGCCCAGTGCTTTGAGCACCGCTTCCTTGCTCGCCGCCTGCTCCTGCGCTTCCGCCAGCACCTGGCCGGTGCCGCAGTTCACTGCCTTCAGTCCGATCACATATTGGCTGCCTAAAGCCGCAATCGATCCGGTCACCATGGCCTTGCTGCCGGTGCGCTGGCAGACCTCTTGCGTGATTTCCGGGGCAAGGCGATCTCCGGGCACGCGGCCCATCAGCTTCAGGGTGTCATTGACCTTGCGCCCCGAAACCAGTTCGAGAAACGGCGATTGCTCCAGTTGCACCGCGAGTCCCTGCTTTAGCGTGTCGTCAAATACCGAGTCCGAGGTTTTGTTTTCAAAATCAGAGAGAACAATGGTGTCCTTGTCGGTCAAAGCAATTGACGATTTGGTCGAGCGTGAGCGATAAAACCAAGCGGCAAGCAAAAAACAGGCGGCAACAAGCAACCAGGCCAGCACGGAATGCTTATTGCTGGTTGCCGCCTTTGGCGCCTCCTGCCTGCTAGTTGCGGCTGCGGATATGTGCCCGCTATCGGAGTCCCGCTTCAGGCGCTGAAGATCGGTTCGCATCTCCGCACCACTTTGGTAGCGCAGATTGCGGTCTTTCTCCAGCGCCTTGTTGATTATGTCTTCCAGCCGGGGTGGAAGTTCGGGATTAAGCCGCAGAGGAGGCAAAGGAGAGCGGTTGAGGATCGCCTCGAAGACGATTGCCGTACTGTCCCCGTGGAAAGGCAGCGCGCCGGTCGCCATCTCATAGAGCACCACTCCGAATGAGAACAGGTCGCTGCGGCCGTCCAATTCCATGGCCCGCGCCTGTTCCGGTGACATGTAGGCGACAGTGCCGAGGGTAGAGCCAGGGCTGGTCAGGTGCTGTTCGTCGGTTGTGGCCGTGAGCGTGTCGCCCGATGCGATCTGGCTCGAAGAAGCGGACGCGGCACCGACCTTCGCGAGGCCGAAGTCCAAAACCTTGGCATGTCCGCGCCGGGTAACAAAAATATTAGCCGGCTTGATGTCGCGGTGCACAATGCCTTCCGCGTGCGCGGCATCGAGCGCGTCGGCAATTTCGATCGCCAGGCTCAGCAAGACGTCGGCATTTAGGGGCTTCCCTCCGATGAGACGCTTCAGCGTCTCGCCGTCCAGAAACTCCATGGCGATGAAGGCCTGCCCATCCTCTTCACCGATGTCGTAGATCGTGCAGATGTTGGGGTGATTGAGAGCGGAGGCGGCCTTGGCTTCGCGGCGAAAGCGCTCGAGCGCGTGTGAGTCTGCTGAGAGCTTTTCCGGCAGAAACTTCAGGGCCACAAAGCGATCCAGGCGCGTATCTTCGGCCTTATAGACCACGCCCATGCCGCCGCCGCCGATTTGCTCGACAATTCGGTAATGCGAGATGATCTTGCCGACCATAGGTCAGTAGCCGGTCTTTCAGATTGTGTACGCCTTACTTGTTCAGTAGTGCCGGCCAGTTGAGCAGCAAGCTGATGGAGCTGGACTCGGCGCGGGCGGGAGTTACCGCCACAAAGCGCTGGCCGTCCGCGGTCACGTCAAACAAAGGCGCTGATAAGTCCAACAAGTTTGCCTGGAACAATGGCCGAAGAGTCTTCACCTGCAAGGATTGCCCGCTGAGATTCAATTCCGCCTTCATCAGTTGGTTGCCGGTGCTCAAGAAGTACAAGTCGCCTTTCCTGTCCCAGCGAACCTGCCATCCACCGCCGTGTGAAATCTGATACTTTCCGCCTGGCCCTGGAAAGGGAACAACGTACACTTCCGGCTGGCCAGTCTCGTCGGAAAAGTAGGCCAGCCAGTGGCCATCGGGCACAGAGGAAGAGTCCAATTGGCCCAGTGACCCTGATTGAGGTTGAAGGCGTCATAGGACAAATAGCGCCCGTCGGGGGACCAATCCACCACCGGTGCCCCCCTAATCTCCGGCCCGAAGGTTTGCAGCGTCTCATCGACGCCAGACCCATCCGATGGCTTGCGTACAATCCTGGCTTTCCCTGCAGATCCCGCGCCGTATGCGACGTATTTTCCATCCGGCGACCATACGCTGAATGCTTTCCAACCCGGACCGAAGGTCATCCGGGTGCTGACCCCTCCGGCTGCCGGGAACAACCACAAATCCCTTTCATCTTCGCCCTGGAGACCGTTTACCCCAACCAGAACCTGTTTCCCATCCGGTGAAATCTTTGGGAAGAGATAGCCACCCACCTGGCCGGTCACGCCCAGCGGACTCCCGCCCGCATCAAACCATTGCAGGCGCGTTTCACGCGAGACTGCCTGAAAAGCAAGAACCGACCGGCCCGCGAGCGAAAACCAATCGGCATCCGCTAAAGGGAAGGCGGCGCCGGAGACCTTGCCTGAGCCGAAAGCAAAGGCCTGGGCAAAGATCTTATGGTTTCTGGTGAAAACGAGAAATCCGGCGGAATAGGCGGGGCGCCCGGCATCGTCGAGCACCAGCCTGGTCTCCGCCGATGTTAATGACCTGAGTTCGACACGCTGATGTTGCTTCTTGTCGTTGACAACGACCAGAATGTGCTTCCCATCCGGCAATATTGCCGGCTCGGATTCGGAGTAGTCGCCGGGGCCCAAGACCCCAAGCGGCACCGCTTTACCGCCAGCCGCAGAAACCCGGAACAGCGGCGAAGCTTGCGTGGGCCGGAACAGGATGCTGCCGTCCGGGGCCCATGCCGAAGCGTCAGGCGCAGAACTATCGGCCAGTACCTGCAGGGTCCCGCCGCTCAACTCCACGGTTTTCAATTTTCCTCCGGCGAAAAAACCGAGCAAACGGCCATCGGGCGACCAGAAGGGTGCTGCAGCTCCATCGGTGCCCGGAACGGCGGTGGCATCGCTGGCTTTGAGCGAGCGAGTCCACAGCTTAATCGCACCATTCTGATCGATTGCCGTGAATGCCAGTCTGGTTTCATCGGGGGAAACAACGGCGGGCCCGGAACCGAAGCCGAAAGCCAAGAAGCGAGTATCGGGCGGAGGAGGAACGAACGCCAGCACCGGACCGGCGGGCGACGGGCGAGAATGTAGGAAGGTCCACAGCGCAAAAGCCGCGGCCAGAATCGCGAATCCGCACATCAGCGACCACGCCAGCTTCTCGCGGTGTTTACGCCGGGCAGCGACAGGGACGGGGACACCGGCCTGCGAGCCACCTTCTGCAATCCACCTCAATTGCAGTTTGACATCGTGCACACTCTGAAAGCGGTCGTCCGGTTCCTTGGCCAAACAGGTCTTCACGACCCTGTCCAGCGCCGGCGGTGACATGGGTTGAACGCTGGAGACCGGTGGCGGATTCCTTTCCAGCACCGCGGCAATCACACTGGCAGTGGTCTTCCCTTCAAACGCGCGCCTTCCGGTCGCCATCTCGTACAGAACGGCGCCCAAGGCAAAGATGTCGCTACGCGCGTCGGCCTCCTTGCCCTCTACTTGCTCCGGCGACATGTACTGGAACGTCCCCACCACCGAACCCTGAGCGGTCAGCGGTTGGCTTCCGGCGGGAGTCGAAAGCGTCATGGTCAGGCTCGAAGCCGGAGGCACGGCTGGCTCCACAGATTTGGCTAGGCCGAAGTCCATCAGCTTGGCCCCCGCCTTGGTCAGCATCACGTTGCCCGGCTTCAGATCGCGATGAACCACGCCCGTCCGATGCGCCTGTTCCAGGCCTTCGCAAATTTCGATTCCGTATCTGAGCAACTGGTCAGGCGTTAGCGGCCCTTTCCGCAGACGATCGGCCAGCGTCTCGCCTTCCAGGCATTCCATCACCAGGAAGTCGGTCCCGCTCTGGTGGCCAACGTCGTAAAGGGTGCAGATGTTGGGATGGTTCAGTGATGAAATGGCGCGAGCTTCGCGGTCGAAGCGTTGTTTGGCCTCGGGGTTGTCAGACAGGTGCGCCGGCAGAATCTTGACGGCCACCATGCGGTCAAGGCGCGTATCTTTGGCGCGATACACCTCGCCCATGCCGCCGGCGCCCAGCGGCGCTTGAATTTCATACGGACCGAGCTTTGTGCCGGAGGTGAGTGCCATCGGTATGCGTGATTATATCTTGCGGCACGGATGGGCGGATCAGAGCCTCCTCACCACGGAGGATGCAGAGGACACGGAGGAAGACCAACTTGGAGACGGGGAGACTCGGAGACAGTCGGGAACAGTTGTGGCCTTGACTATACCACGGCAAAACAAAAAGCGGTTTCACTTTTGCGGGAAACCGACTTTGTGCACCAGTTCGGCGTAACGCGGGTCGCTGCGAAGGGAATCGAACATAAACTCGGACGGGAGCTGCGAGAAGTTTACGTCATGTTCCTGGTATGCGGTGTTCAGCCACTCGAAGGCCCTGTCTTTGTCGCCTAAGTCGGCGTATAGAGACGCGATTTGGTAAGGATAAACATAGGCGCCTTTGGCTTTGCGTTGCGCGAGTAAAACATCGATGGCCTGGCGCAGGGCGCCTGGCCATCCGCCGGAGCGAAAGCCCCTATCCAGGGCGGCGGCAAACTCCGCAGCGTTCTTGTCGCCTTCCAACTGAGCGGTGGTTTTAAATTCCTGAATGGCCTCCGGATATTGGTGTTTGCCCCAATACGAAAATGCCAGGCCAAAGTGTGCTCTGGCAAACGCCGGATTGTCAGCAGCGACTTTCTGGTAGATCTCAATCGCCTTTTCAAACTGACGGTCGAAGTAGCAGACCTCGCCCTGTGCGTAACCCATTATTGGCGATAGCGGATCAAGCTGATGGGCCCGATCGGCTTCCGCAATCGACTCCTGGCCTCTCCCACCGATGTAGCTCAGGGCCTCGGCAAACCACTGATGGGCGGTAGCATCGCCGGGATCAAGCTCAATCGCCTTCCTGAACTCGGCCGCGCCGCCGGAGAAATCCCACTCGTAAAAAAATTTGTTGGCGCCCAGCACCGCATGTGGCTGCGCCAGTGTGGGATCAAGTTCCAGCGCCTTTGCGGCCGCGGAGGTCGACTTGGGGGTTACCTCGTTGGCATCTCCGCCATAGTCGCTTAGTACGCTGTAGGCATCCGCCAGCCCGGAATATGCCAGCGCATAACCGGGATCCTTGTCGATGGCCTGATTGAAGTAGGAGATGGAAGTCTTGATGTCGGCGTTCGTGCGCTTGTTCCAATAGTACCGGCCCTTTACATAAAGCTGGTAGGCCTCCGCATTTTCTGTGCCCTGCTTCGTGACCTGCTGTTTCTCCGCGCCACTCAGCTTTGAGCGCAGCTTGTCGGCAATATCGCCCGCGATTTGCTGCTGCAGAGCCAGTATGTCACTGGCTTTGCGTTGGTAACGCTCGCCCCAGATCACGGTGTTGTCCTGCACATTGGTGAGGTCGGCGCTCACCTGTATCGTATCCCCGCGTTGCACCAGTCGGCCGGTAAGCAAGGCATCCACGGTCAGCTCCTTCCCGACTTTCTGCGCGTCGACATCTTTGCCCTTGTAGCGAAACACCGAGTTGCGGGATTTCACTTTCAATTGGGGAACGTGGGCGAGGCTGTCTATGAGCGATTCGGTGAGTCCGTCGCTGAGGAAGTCGGTATCGGCGTTACCGCCTGGGGTGGTAAATGGGATCACCGCGATCGATTCGATCTGCTGCCCTCCCGCTTTACTTCGCCAATACCACATCCCTGCTGCCGCCATCGCGATAGCCAGAACGACCACCGCGGCAACCCAGTACTTGCGGGCTGGGGCCTTTTGAGCTGCAGCCGGCAATGCCGCGGCGGAAATACCCGATGCCGAGGCCGCGGCCGGACCTGAAATCGCCGAAATCGGCTGCACTGCACCGGTGGACGGCGCAGGCTGAGCCGGCGCTGATGGCGGCGTCGCCGGCAAAGCCTCACTCGCAGCGGCACTCTTTCCCGAATCGAACTCGCGCTTCAGCCGCTTCAGGTCCGCGCGCATCTCGGAAGCATGCTGGTAGCGGAGGTCGCGGTCCTTTTCCAGAGCCTTGCTGATGATGTCTTCCAGCCTGGCCGGAGTATCGGGATTCAGCCGCACCGGAGAAACCGGCACCCGATTGAGGATTGACTCGAATATCAATCCGCTGGTATCACCCCGGAATGGCAGCGCGCCTGTCACCATCTCGTAAAGCACAACGCCGAAGGAAAACAGGTCGGTGCGGGCATCAAGGTCCTTGCCCCGAACCTGCTCCGGCGACATATAAGCGACGGTTCCCAACGTGGAGCCAGGGCTGGTCAGGTGCTGATCTTCGCCGGCGGTCATGGTATTCGCCGACGCGATCTGGCTCGACGAACTCGCCCCGGGCCCGACTTTGGCCAGCCCAAAGTCCAGGATCTTGGCGTGGCCGCGCTTGGTGACAAACAGATTCGCGGGCTTGATGTCGCGATGGACAATCCCCTCGGAATGCGCGGCGTCGAGCGCGTCTGCTATTTCAATCGCCAGGCTTAGCAACACTTCGGCCTCGACGGGTCTTCCGGCAATGAGATGCTTCAGCGTCACCCCGTCCAGAAATTCCATGGCGATGAATGCCTGCCCGTTCTGCTCGCCAATGTCATGGATGGTGCAGATGTTGGGATGGTTCAAGGCAGACGCGGCCTGGGCCTCGCGCTGAAAACGGGCGAGCGCCTGCGGGTCCAGGGCAACTTCAGCGGGCAGGAACTTGAGGGCGACGAAGCGATGCAGGCGCGTGTCTTCGGCCTTGTAGACCACGCCCATGCCGCCGCCGCCGATCCGTTCGACAATGCGGTAGTGCGAAATGACCTGATCAATCATTCCAGACCCTTGAATACAAACAGCTCAGAGAGGCTGCGCAAATAAACGTAGTAGTACGACTTGCCGTCCTGCTGGACCGCGAGGTTGAGCACAGCCTCGGTCCCGGTACGGTCGGCCGGTCCAATTTCCTTCCAAAGCTGACGGTCTCCCGAGGCAACATTCAGTCGGTAGACTTTGAGCGGCAACTCGCCGGCGCGCCCGATATACAAAGTGAGGTCGTCACCGCCAATGCCAAGCACCTGTTCCCCCGGCTGCATTCCCGGAATCGGCCGCGGCGCGC
>JBEKOS010000346.1:0-5390 GCA_049521535.1 Terriglobales bacterium
ATAGTAGGTGCGCCGGGGAATGATTGTCTCAGCCATTCGATTTCTCAGTTCGCAGTTTTCAGTTGCAATGTCACCAACTATGTTTATGGCTTATCAGATACAACAACGGATATAGGAAGATCCAGATAATGTCCACAAAGTGCCAGTACAACCCCACATTTTCCACTGGGTTGTGATACGCCGGCGAGTAGTGACCTTTCCAGGCAAACCAGGCAATGAAAGAAACCAGCCCTATGCCGATGATCATGTGCAGCGCATGGAAGCCCGTCATTAGAAAATAAAGCGAGAAGAATACTTCCGTATGGCGAGGATCCTTGCCGACAAAATGGAAGTACTGCCCGGGGAAGGTATGGTCAACCCAATGTTCGTGATATTCGACGGCCTTGATCCCCAGAAATACCAGTCCAAGCAAGATCGCGAGCAGAAGAAAATACGCGATCTTTTTGCGGTGGCCCTCCTGAGCCGCATGCACCGCCAGCACGACAAAAAGGGAACTGAGGATCAGGACGGCGGTGTTTATGGTCCCCGCCATGAAGTTCATGTGCAGGCTGCCTTCCTGAAATGCTGTCGGGTACAGATTTCGATAAATGAGATAGGCAGTGAACATGCCTCCGAAGAACATCACCTCGGTGAGCAGGAATATCCACATTCCCAGCGTGGAAGACTCGCGCTGCTGGTCAAGATCGGCAAAGTGATGCCGTAATGCTATGCCGCTTACGATGTCGGACTCGGTAGGATAGGCGTTCATAAAAATCTTAGCTGCTGGCCGCTACTGAAAGACGCTGATTAGGAATCGCAAATCTCCGAAAGTTCCTTTTTCGCTGTTCATCGGTGTCGATCGGCTGCGAAAAGCTCGTCCCGCGAAGGCATGGGCGGCAATTCGTGATAGTTGTACGCTTCCCACGTGACCTCGGGTGTTTCCTCGAAATTGGTGGTCGGGGGCGGCGACGAAGTCATCCATTCCAGGCCTGCGGCGCCCCAGGGATTGTCTCCGGAGTCCTTCCCGTAGCGCAGCGACCACAGAAGGTAAATCAAGGGCAGCACATAGCCTATGCCGAGAATCGACGCCCCGGCGGTCGAAAAGACGTTAAGAACCTGAAATTCCGGCGCGTAGGCGTGGTAGCGTCGTGGCATACCCAAGTACCCGGCAATGAACTGAGGGAAGAAAGTGAGATTGAAACCCAGGAAGATGATGGCGGCGGCGATTTTTCCCCACAGTTCCGAATACAACTTGCCGGTCATCTTGGGCCACCAGAAATGAATGGCGGCCATGTATCCCATTACCGCGCCGCCCACCATTATGTAATGAAAGTGCGCGACGACGAAATAAGTGTCCGTTACGTGCACATCGAAACCGAGACAAGCAAGAAACAGCCCAGTCATGCCGCCCATGGTGAAAAGTCCGATAAAGCCCAACGCATACAGCATTGGTGTCCCCAGATGGATAGACCCCTTGTAAATGGTCGCCGTCCAGTTGAAGACCTTGATGGCTGAGGGAACCGCCACCGCGTAACTTAGGAGGCTGAATACCAGGGCCGCGTACACCGACATCCCTGCCACAAACATATGGTGCGCCCATACCAGAAAGCCGAATACGGCGATGGCAATCGACGCCAGCGCCACGAAGCTGTAGCCGAATACCCGCTTGCGGGCGAAACAGGGGATCACCTCGCTGACGACACCCATGCTGGGCAGAATCATGATGTATACCGCAGGGTGCGAATAGAACCAGAACAGGTGCTGAAACAGCAACGGGTCGCCGCCCATTTGCGGGTTGAAGATGCCGATGTGGAAGACGCGCTCCAGGAATACCATCGCAAGCGTTATCGCCAGAACGGGCGTGCCCAGAACCTGAATGATGGAGGTCGCATAATTTGACCACAGAAAAAGCGGCATCCGCCCCCAGGTCATCCCGGGTGCCCTCATGCGGTGAATAGTCACAATGAAATTCAAGCCGGTCAGAATGGACGAAAACCCGGCAATAAAAATTCCCAGCGCGGAGGCAATTACTTGAGAGTTTGAATACTGCGTGCTGAAGGGTGTGTAAAACGTCCATCCCGTATCCACGCCGCCCGTGATAATTCCATAAAGAATGAAGACGCCCCCGATCATGAAAAGGTACCAGCTCAGCAGGTTAATGCGGGGGAAGGCCAGGTCCTTGGCGCCGATCATCATCGGGATAACGAAATTACCGATCACCGCCGGAATCGATGGAATCAGGAACAGGAAGATCATTACGATGCCGTGCATCGTGAACAGCCGGTTGTAGGTGTCGGACTGCACCAAATCGCCGGCCGGCGTGAGTAACTCAAGCCGGATGAGCAGCGCGAAAAACCCGCCGATAAAGAAAAAAGCGGTGATTGACATCAGATATAAAAGCCCGATGCGCTTGTGGTCGGTGGTGAGCAACCACGACTTCACCCCATACTCGGCGGTAAGGTAGTTTTCCTTTTCGACGATTTGTGTTGCCGTTGCCATCTATCTCCTCAAATGCTATTGCTTCGGCAGGGGGCGAACCGGAATTGGCCCTGCCGCCGGATGACCGCTAACCGGTTCCGTCTGCTGCGGCGTTGCCAGAGACTTCACGTAGGCAATCAACGCCAACAGTTCGTCTTCTTTCACCACCCCCTGAAACGAAGGCATGATCGGCAGGAAGCCGGCTGGCACTTTCGCATCAGGCTGAAGAATTTTCTCCCGCAGATAATCTTCGTCTGCCATTACTTTTCGCCCGTCGTCAAGCAGTACGGGCTTGCCGTAAACCCCCACGAGATTGGGTCCTCGCCCCTGCACATCGAAGCGATGGCAGTTGGCGCAACCAAGTTGCTGAAACAGCTTTTGTCCGGTGGACGCAATCGAGCCTTGCTCGCCGCCGCCCTGCAGCCATGCCTGATACTGCGCCGGTTCCAGCACGTCAATTTCGCCGATCATGCCGGAATGCTGGGTTCCGCAATACTCGGCACAGAACAAGTGGTACTTTCCCGGACGGATCGCCTGAAACCAGGCGGTGGTGTAACGACCGGGCAGCACGTCGGTCTTGATCCGCATCTCAGGCGCAAAAAAGCTGTGAATTACATCCTGCGAAATCATCGTGAGCCGCACCGGTCTATTCAGAGGCACATGCAGCGTATTGATTTCGCTCTGACCGGTCTGGTATTCAAACTTCCACATCCATTGCTTGGCCACCACATAAACCTCAAGGGCGTCCTTGGGCGGCTTGGCCTCGGCAAGATAGATGCTGGCGCCCCAGGCAAAAAACACCATGAAAATCACCAGCGGAATCAGTGACCAGGTGATTTCCAGTGGCATGGAACCCTCGATAGGTTCGGCGACCGGGTGCTTGGTATGGCGGAACTTAATGACGAAGAAAATAATCATCGCAAACACCAGCAGGGTGACCCCGCCGGTGATGGCGATCAGAAATAAATAGAGTGCGTCTACGCGGTGCGCCACTGTGGACGCCGCCGTCGGCCATAAAGGAAAGTCTTGCCACCACATAATCAGCCCATTTAGGAATTTCGATTGCACATTTCGGGTCTGGAAAGTGGTTGAGCTATTGCTCTATGATCAAGCAGCCCGACTAATGCCAAATCCTAATTTCGAAATCCTAATTTCTATGTCCCAATCGCTTTCTTCGGCTCGTGCATGAACATGAAAATGAGCAACGAGCCTAAAATCAAAATCGTGGCTGCCCCAGCCACCTTCAACACATTGATTACCACCGCTCCATACTTCCCGGTCCTCGGGTCGTAGTGGTAGCAGTACAGGAGCACCTGGTCCACAAGATTTCCGATGTGTCCCTTCGATGCTTCGACTAGTCCCAGGCGCAGGTCCTTGGGCGAGAAATCCACGCCGTATAAGTATTGGGCTATATGCCCGTCAGGCGTTAGCACCATGATTCCTGCGGCGTGAGCAAACTGTTGCGAGTCGGGATCCCATTGGTAATAAAAGCCAACCGAGTCAGTGAGTGCGTGCACATTTTCCTCGTCGCCAACGAGGAAGTGCCAGCCATTCTGGGAATCCGGGTGACCATAGCGCTGGAGGTAGGCGCGCTTCTTCGCCAACGCCAGCTCAGGCGTCTCTTTAGGATTGAAGCTTACGGTGACCACTTGGTAATCCTTGCCCAAGTCCAATTTCAAAATGCGCAGGGAGGCACTCAGTCCGTTTAGAGTTTCCGTGCACAACATGGGGCACTCATAGTAAACCAGAGAAAGTATGACCGGTTTGCCGTGTTGGAAGTAATCACCGAGGTGAATCGCCTGCCCGTACTCGTCGCGGAAGGTAAGGTTGAGAGGCACCTGGGCGTTTAGTTTTTGAGCAAGGCCAACGTGACTCAGATTCGGCGGGAGACTTTGCGACGGAATGCCGACAGGCCCGGGACGGGTCATCTGGGCCGAAGCAATATCCGCCACGTAGACACAGAGACACAGACAGAAGAGAAACGATCTCAGCTTTAATGCTCTCCTCACTTTGTTTTCCTCTGCGTCGCGGCGTCTCGCTGCTGGCCGTCGAGTTTGACATCGGCACTGAGCACCGGCAGGCCAGTTGCCGCCACTTCTTCAATGGCCTGCTGGATCGGAATGTGCTTCCTGCCCGTAGCTGGATCCACCCCTGCTGGGGCATTCAGAATCTCATTCTCCCGCCAGCGAAAAGTGTTCCAGTCGGCAATAGGATCAGGCTGCAGTCTTGGGGCAGGAAATTGGCTGGCCGGATCTTCGCGCTGAAACCTGACGATCGAATTCTGGTGGCGCGCTGCATAATGGCCTGCCATGTACCTGTATGCTCCCCACATCGACGCGAGAATGACGAATCCACCGACTCCCATAAACAGGAGAAACATCACTACACCACGCGCACTGAGGTCGGTCCGGTCGTAGGTGACCTCGGGATTGCGCACCGAGCGTTGCTCCAGCGTTACGTCAGGCTCGTTCGAGTTCATGATTACTCTCCAGGATGAGCTTAACGTGATCGTCCTGCAATGCCAGCAACGGCCGGCGTCCTAGGTTATGGAAGTACAGCACGAGCCAGCAACCCAGCATCGCCAGCGGCACAACGGCGTACTGCCACGAGTATGCCAAATGCTGCTTGTGAAAATTCGGCATGATGTACCAGAACAAATCGCAATACCGGATAACGATAAGGTACAGAGCCAACTTCTCCAGCTTCTGCGCCCGGCTCTTGAAGGTGCGAGACAGCAGGATGAAAAAAGGCAGGAAAAACTGGCCGATCACGATAAACCATGCATAGGCATGCCATCCCGGGCTGGACCTGTCCAAATACCAGGAGATTTCGTCCGGCAGGTTTCCGGCCCAGATGATCAGCCATTGCGACAGGGTGAACCAGCCCCACAGCATGGTCATGGTCAGCAGGAACTTGCCGTGGTCGAGCACCTG
>JBEKOS010000347.1:0-5386 GCA_049521535.1 Terriglobales bacterium
AGCCCGGCGCCAGTCGTCGATTCGTTGTTTGACCCAGTCGGGGACCGGTACCGTACGGACATGGCATCCTCTGCCCACCAGATCGACGATGGCCCAGTGATCCTCCCGCTGCTGGAGGTGATCCACGGTGAGATGGACGAGCTCAGACCTTCGCAAGCCGCACCCGGGAAGCACGCCCAGTATGGCACGGTCTCGCTTCCCGCGCAGAGTTTCCGCTCCCGGTGCTTCAATTAGCGTGCGCCCTTGTTCCGCAGTCAACCAGTTGCCGAGACGGACGCCGAGTTGCTTTGCGCCTTTGACCCGCCTGATTCCGGCGGCGAGTTCGGGGCTCAGCAATCCTGCGTCGGCAGCTTCATAGGCTAGGCGTCGCACGGCCGCCAATCGTTGGTTGATTGTCGACGGTGCGAGATGGAGCTGCTCCGGTTGCATCCGGTATCGCGTCACGACGATTCTATTGAGGGCGAGTCGGGGCTCGGAGCAATACCATTGGACGAAGTTCCGGATGGCGAATTCATACGAACGTCGGGATTCCGGGGACGCCAGACTGTTCAGTACGGAGGATTTGGCGTGTTCAAGGTCCGGCAGGCGCAGAACGGCCTTGGCCGCGTGCCGACCACGAGGACTGGGTTTTCTCATCTTTTTGCGGGCTCCATACCCGTACCCGATTTATGACCCCAAATTGGGGAGTACGGCAACGAGGGTTGAACGTTAAGAACATCGTAGGCCCTATTCTGTGGATCGCGGCATGGATAGATCCTAATGAGCCTGGGTGCAAGTGATTGTCCGGCGCCGCCGTCTCACAGGACCTACCCGCCCAACCCCGAAATGCAAGGCCGCTGTCGAAGCCAGCACGCTGCGCAAAGATTAGCTCCTAGACCGCGCACATGTTCGACGACCTAACGGTCTCAATTCCCTGCAATCAAGAAACGCCTGGAACATGGGGTTCGTAACGGAGTATACTGGAGACAAAACCATGACCATCCCCGCGAAATACGAGAATGGGGTCTTCAGGCCTCTCCACGACGTACCGATCAAGGACGGCACGGTTGTTGAAGTGTACGTGCCAGTAGAAACGCCTTCAGGGAAGTTGCGCTCCATTGGCGATTCGCCCTTCGCCGGCATGTGGAAAGATCGTGAAGACATGCCCGGCAGTGTCGAATACATAAATCGCCTTCGCCGCGAACTCCACGGCTGATTCCAGCCGTGCACAAAATGATCATATGCCGTTCTTGATCGACAGCAATATCCTGATCGACGTCTCACGAGGTAACGCGGGCGCAATTGAGTAGGTTGATCGTCTCGCGGAGCCGTGGGCGCTTTCACAAGTGACCGCGATGGAACTCATCGTCGGCGCTCGAGACAAACGGGACCTTGCGACGATTGACGGTTTCTTGTCGCTGTGCCCAGTCGTACCGCTCAGCGACAGCATCGGAACGGGAGCCTACCGGCTCCTGAAGACTTATGCAAAATCACATGGCCTTCACGTGTTCGATTCGCTTATCGCGGCGACGGCAATGAGGCGCTCACCCTGGCCACCCGCAATCGAAAACATTATCAGATGGATCGAGGGCCTCCAACTTGAAGTGCCCGATTACTAAGAGGCGATGTCGTCCGATTCCCGGCGTTTCTGGGGAGATCACTCCCGTGAAGTCCCTTTATACCGGCCAATCCGTAGGGAGGGGTGGCCGCTAACCCTCCGCTAACCCTCCGCTAACCCACAGAAAGCAGTTTTCTTTTTTCGTTCGACAATGAAAACACCAGGAGGGTGAGGGCCCGGTCGCCGGAGCAATCTGGGCAGAGAGAACCAGCGGCGGGCCTTCACGCCAGCCGTGATTCTTTTTATCGCACTGCCGGAGGCGAAAGACAACATCGACCCGGGGTGATTCCTTTGGGCCTCCTCCCGCGGTGGTGTCCGGTTTGCCGCGACCACACGATCATCGGCCATGGACAGCGGCTCCGCCAGGCCCACGATGACCGCCACGAACGCATTTGGGTGCGACGCGGGATTTGTAGGCCGTGCCACAGGACCTTCACGATCTTGCCCGATTGGCTGGCGCCTTCGGCGCCTTTCACCTTGCGTTGCCGGCAGCAGGCCTGCGAGAACATCGCCGCCGGTGCTTCCGTTGAGCAGGCCGCGCCGCACTGCAAAGATCCGTCGCACTCGCCCGATCCATCCACTCTGCGCCGATGGGCACAACGGCGCCTGCTCAGCGTGTGCTGCTGGGTGAAGGCCGGAGCCATCGGCAAGCACTTTTTGCGGGCGCCCACCATCGTTGCCTGGGATTTCCGAGCGGTCTGCCGTATTCTACTGATCGAGGCAAGAAGTCCGTGAATCGCCGAGCTCTCGACGACTTGAAACAGCAGATTCCCCTGCTGGGCTATCTGCAGGCGCACGATTGGCACCCGGCGCGGCCCCTCAGCCGTGGCCGATGGATGGGGCTGTGCCCTTTGCATGGAGATCACAAACCCAGCTTCCTGGTGGATCCCAGCAAAAATCTGTTCTACTGCTACGGCTGCGGCCGCGGCGGAGACGTGATTCGCTTTGCCGAGCTTTATCACCAGGTGCGGTTCCCGCAAGCCCTGGCATTGCTGCGCCAATGGCGTGGCGGGACGCCCTTACTGCCGGAAGCTGCGAGTTTCTATGGCATGCAGTTACACCGTCATGCCGAGGCGGTTGCCTATCTGCAGCACCGCGGACTCCGCTCGCCGGAACTGATCGAGCACATGCGCATCGGTTACGCGCCGGGCGGTTGCCTGCGCGGTTGGCTGACGCAGTGCTGGAAGGCAATCTCTATGGCCGCAGTCTCTCGACGGCGGCGCCGCCGCATCGGTTTTTGCCGGGGACCAAGGGCGGACTGTATTTATGGGAGCAAGTCCGGCAACGCCCGGAAGTGATTCTCGTGGAGGGTCTGTTCGACTATGCCGTGTTGTGGCAGGCCGGTTTTCGCAACGTCACCTGCGCGCTGGGAAACCGTCTCAATGCACGCCAGTTTCGGCAACTGTGCGACGGCCGCGCGCGAAGCGTTTATGTCACCTTTGATGCCGATCGCAACGGCAGCGGCCAGCAGGCGGCGCACTGGCTGGCAGGCCGGCTCCGGGAAGAAGGCTTGAACGCTTGCCGGGTCTCCTTACCCGATGGACACGACCCGAACAGCTTCTTCGTCGCTGGCGGCAGTGTCCAAGAGTTTCAACATCTGTTGGAAGGGGCTTGCCTGTGAGATACGTGTCACCCAACCGCACGAACTGAGCAACGCGCACAGTCCGTTTCGCGTGGTCGAGCAGACCGGCCGGGAAGTGGATTGGGTCAATCGATATCTGGACCAGGAGCGAGTCCGTGGCGTGGCCGATTCCACGTTGCGCAGCTATGCACACGATCTCCTCCATTTCCTTCGCTGGTGGACCACCGCGCATCAGACCTCCGCCATTACCAAACAGGCCCTTACCGAATCGACATTCCTCGACTACATTCGTTTCCAGGTCAGCCAGAATCCAGCGCCTGCGGCGGCCAGCATCAATCGTCGGGTAGGCACGACTGAGCGCGCCATGCGGCGGGAGTTTCCGGAAATCGCGCCGTTGTTCGCACCTGGATTCCAGAACTGGTACTGGCGACAATCACGGCTGGGCTATGGGCGGCTGCGCCCGGCGCTGACGCAGTTGCGAGTGAAAACGCCCAAACGCTTGATTGTACCTTTATCTGTCGATGAGGTGGCCCGCTTCTGGTCCAGTTTCCGCACGTCGCGTGACCTCGCCATCGTCGGCTTGATGTTACTGCATGGGCTGCGATCGTGCGAAGTCTTATCGCTCAATCGCGAGGACGTCCAGGCAGCAGACTCGCAGATTCGCGTTCGCGGCAAGGGCAAACGGGTTCGCGTCCTGCCATTGGCTCGCGAATCGGTGGAACTGCTCGATCACTACATGTGCCTGGAACGACCTGCCCGCTGCGGGCAAGCCCTATTTGTTTGTCTCAAAGGACCGGGCCGGGGTAACCGGATGACACCAGCCGGTCTGCGTTCCCTGTTTCGGCATCACCGGCAAACCACGAGCGTGACGAAGGCGAACCCGCACCGCTTTCGGCACACCTTCGCTTCCGACATGGTTCGGGCCGGCATCAGCTTGCCCGCCCTGATGCAACTCATGGGACACGCACATATTCAGACCACAATGGTCTACGTCCAGCTCACGCCGCACGATGTGTGGGAACAATTCGCGCGCGCGGCCGCCCAAAACATCCGGCCTGTTCTGCCACCGCAAATATGAGATCAAAACAACTTCCTCTCCCCATCCACCCTCTAACCAAGTTCCTCTGGCCAGCAGCGGAATCTGTATCTACTTCACTGAGCGAGTCATCCATCCGAGGCTACCGCGCAACCATCCGCCACTTCCTCGTGTTTCTTGGCGCTCAGCATCCGCAGGTTCGCTCTCTTGACCAACTGCGGCGCGACCCACATCTCCTCGGCTGGCTGTCCCTCCTCCGATCGCGCAACCCGCCGCGGAGTGCCATCAGTCGCGCCAGGTATGTGATCTATCTGCGCCGTATGCTGGAAGAACTCGCCTGGACCCAGCAACTCCCGCCCCTGGCCCATCTGCTCGTCCCTGATGACGTTCCCCGACGAGAACGCTGTCTGCCGCGCCCTCTCACCCTGGAGCAGGACCAACTAATCCAGCAGGAGCTGTGGCGCCGCAATGACTTCAACAGTAATGTGCTGTTACTTCTCCGCCATACCGGCATGCGCATCGGCGAAGGCATCGATCTCTCCGTAGATTGCCTGCGCACCGTCGGCCCTGACCAGTGGGCCATCCATGTACCTCTTGGCAAACTCAAAACCGAACGCTGGGTTCCTGTGGATTCCCTGGTCTGTCAACTGGTAGAGCGAATCCGTTCTTTGCGCCCACCGGATGCTCCCCATACCGGAAGGTTGCTTCTGCCCCGGGGGCGTGGCCGCTACATGTTGCCTCTCAAGCTCCGTGCCGCACTTCAGGATGCGGCCGCCGCTGTTGGAATTACAACGCGCATTGTCCCGCACCAGTTTCGACACACATATGCCACGGAGATGCTCCGCGCCGGCGTCGCCCTGGCCGCCGTCGTGAAGCTGCTCGGCCACAAAAGTCCCCATATGACGCTGCATTACCTTGAGATCACCCAGGCCGACCTGCAGCGGGAATATCATCTGGCCCGGGCCCACCCTAGACATCTTGTCCCATCCCTGCCGACACCCCTCCCTGATGCAGCCAGTCTTGACCCGGCAGGTATCCTCCACTCCCTACAATCCGCTCAACACGTAATGGAAATGTTCCGCCGTACCCTCCCAGAAGGATCTGACCGCCGCCTCCTCGATCGTCTCGCCAACCGCCTCACCAAAATTGCCGCCCAGATCCGCAAACTCAA
>JBEKOS010000348.1:0-5359 GCA_049521535.1 Terriglobales bacterium
GCTTCTCCAGGAATGATGTGACCCCCTCGATAAAATCAGCGGTCGTACGGATATGGGCATTCGCTTCAACCGCCATCGCGATCTCCCGGTCCAACTGGTCGCAGGCAAACTTGCCTAATAAGTGCTTGGTAGCGAGCAGAGACGCCGGCGAATTCTCCATAAGCGTTGCCGCCAGTTGGTAAGCGCGAGGCATCAGAGTATCGGACGAGACAAGCTCATTGATCAAGCCCATCCGGAGCGCTTCTTCCGGGTGGATAATGCGCCCGGTCAGTAGGAGATCCCGTGCCTGCTTTTCGCCCACCTGCCGGGTGAGAAACGTCGAAACAATGGCTGGCAGGAATCCGATGCGCACTTCGGTGTAGCCAAACCTGGCTTCCGTCGAAGCAAGAGTGTAGTCGCAGAGAGTGGCAATGCCACAGCCGCCAGCCACAGCCGGGCCATTAACTGCGGAAATCGTAGGGCGAGGGAACTCATAGATGGAACGAAACAGCCGCGCCATGGTGTGCGAGTCTTCCAGGTTCTGCTCTTTGGTGCGGCCGGTAATAGCCCGGAGATTGTCCAGGTCCATTCCGGAACAGAACGCCTTGCCGGCGCCGGTTACGATCAGGACCTGGGCCCGGGATGCGGCGATCTCATCCAGCGCCCGCAGCAGTTCATCGATCAACTCATAGCTGATCGCATTGCGCTTGTCCGGACGGTTGAGCGTCAGCACTGCGACGTGGGATTCGACTGTGTATTGGAGGGTAGTGAAGCGCATCGAAAACGGTTCCTCGTTTCCCGTTACACGTTTCACGATCAACTCCGGCCCCACGTGACGCGAAACGGGAAACGCGAAACGTGGATCTGGCAAGCTAGTCAGCCAGAGAGCCCGTACGATACTGCGTCGCGATTTTGGCCGACATCGAAATCACTTGGTCGAGCGGCCTGGTGAGCGGTGATTCCACCCCTACGCGCGAAAGAGTTTCAAGCATAGTCTCGGTTGCGATATTTCCCACCATGGTGTCCTGCGCGAACGGACAACCGCCGAGGCCGCCAATAGCCGACTCGAACCGCCGGGCGCCTGCCTGAAATGCCGCCAATACTTTTTCCTCGGCTTGCGCCGGCCGGCTGTGCAGGTGCGCACCGATCTCAAGATGGTTGTATCTGCCAATCACGGCGCTGATTACTTCACCGATCTGCTCAGGGGTCGCCACCCCGGCTGTATCCGCAAGGGACACCATCCGAATTCCCATCTGTTCCACGATTCCGACGGCCTCCACCACCTCCTCGGAGTTCCACAAATCGCCATATGGGTTTCCGAAGGCCATCGAAATGTAGACCGCGGTTTCCAGGCCCGAATCATCAGCTTGCTGTTTCACCTTTTCGAGTTCATCGTATGCCTCTTCGAGGCTCTGATTCTGGTTCCGTTGCAGGAAAGTGGGTGAAACCGAATAGGGGAAACCCACGGTTCGCACTGCGTTGGTCTGAATCGCCCGCTGCGCGCCTTTTTCGTTCACCACGATGCCAATAATCTCCACATCATCGGGCGGATCGAGCCGTTTCAGCACTTCTTCGCTGTCGGCCATCTGCGGCACAGCCTTGGGTGAGACAAACGACACCGCGTCGAGACTCTTGAACCCGGCAGCTATCAGCGCGCGAAGATACGCGACCTTGGCTTCGGCGGGGATATGTCCCTTCAGCCCCTGCCAGGCATCTCGGGGGCATTCGATAAGTTTAATTTCAGCGTTAGGCATTCAGAAGAAACCTCGCCGCAGATTAGCGCAGATAATCGCTGATCAAAATATCAATTGTCATCCTGAGCGAAGCGAAGGACCTGCTTTTTCCTAAACTAAGCGAAGAAACAGCAGGTCCTTCGCTTCGCTCAGGATGACAAGACCCAACACAGCGCCCGTCTTTCCCAACTGCCGACTAGCGACTAGCTACATCTACGTTTGCAGCACTCCAACCTTGAACTCCGGCATTTCCGGATTCAGAGAAGCCGCCTTCAGGGCCGTGACCAGCGCGTCGCGGGTTTCCGCGGGATCGATGATCCTATCCACCCACAAGCGTGCAGCACCATAGCGCGGATTGGTTTGCTCGTCATAAGCGCTCTTGACAGCCTTGTAGAGCTCGCGCTGTTCGGCCTCGTCAAGTTTCTTGCCGCTGCGCTCGACCTGTTTGATCTTGATCTCGGCCAAAGTGCCGGCGGCCGCATCACCACTCATGACAGAGTAGCGCGCGCTCGGCCAGGCAAACACGAAGCGGGGGTCAAAGGCCTTTCCGCACATTGCATAATGGCCCGCGCCGAACGAACCGCCGATGATTACGGCAATCTTGGGCACTACCGAGTTGGCGACCACGTTCACCATCTTGGCGCCCGCACGGATGATGCCGCTCCATTCCGCATCGCGTCCCACCATGAAACCGTTGACGTCGTGAATGAAGACCAGCGGTATCCGGTTCTGGTTGCAGTCCATGATGAAGCGTGCCGCCTTTTCCGCCGACTCGGTGTAGATCACTCCGCCAAACTCCACCCGCTTGTGACCCTCATGGTCAGTCTGTGTGGCATGGGTTTTTTGATTGGCCACAATCCCAACGGCGAAACCGCCAATGCGGGCGAGGCCGCAGAGCAACGTCTGGCCATACTCGGCCTTGTACTCGTCGAAACGGCTGGCGTCCACCAGGCGCGCAATGATCTCTCGCATGTCATATTGCTTGCCGGGATCACTATCGAAGATGCCATAAAGCTCTTCGGCATGGTAACGCGGCGCTTCCGGTTCGGTACGGTCGAAGGGTGCAAAAGAGAAACGGCCCATCTTTTCCACCAGGGAGCGGATGCGGCGAATGCAGCTCTCGTCATTAGGTTCGCGATAGTCGACCGTGCCGGCGATAGTGGCGTGCATCTTGGCGCCGCCCAATTCCTCCGCCGAGACTTTCTGTCCGATCGCCGCCTGCACCAGCGCCGGACCAGCCAGGAACAGTCCGCTGCCGTCGGTCATTAGGATGTGGTCGCACATGACCGGCAGGTATGCTCCCCCTGCGACGCACATGCCCATGATCGCCGTGACTTGTGGAATTCCCATCGCCGACATCACGGCGTTATTGCGGAACACGCGCCCGAAGTCATCCTGGTCCGGAAAGACGTCTTCCTGGAGCGGCAGGAAAACGCCCGCCGAATCCACCAGATACATCGTTGGGATACGGTTCTGTATGGCAATGTTCTGCGCGCGAATCACCTTTTTTGCGGTCATCGGGAAAAAAGCGCCGGCTTTGACCGTAGCATCGTTGACGATGAGCATGAAGAGGCGTCCGTGAACCTCGCCCAGTCCCGTTACCACCCCCGCTGAGGGAGCGCCGCCCCATTCCTGATACATGCCGACGGCTGCATGGATTCCCAGTTCAAACAGCCCGGTTCCGGGATCGAGCAGCAAGGAAATGCGCTCCCGCGCCGTCAAGCGACCCTTCTTGTGCTGGCTTTCGATGGCCTTGGCGCCTCCGCCCTCGCGCAATTGTTCTTCTTCCTTGCGCAATTGCCCGACCAGGCCCTCCATGGTTTGGAGGTTGGCGGCGAAGCGGCGCGCGCCGATGTCGATTCGGGTCTGGATTACGTTACGGTCGGGCGTTGACGATTCGGTCTTTTCCGGCATTAATCCTCGTATGAACGGTGGGTGCCTGAATACGCACAAAAAACCTGCGAAAAGTTACGGTACAACACTGGGAGTCTGGAAGCAATTACCTCCGCCGAATTGCCACTCTTCAGCGATCTTACGAGCCATCGCATCCGGAGTATCAGAAATCGCCTGTACCAAACCGATTTCCAAGGCTCTCGCTGCGGTCAGCTTTTGCGCCGAGACGAACATTTCCATAGCCCTGACCGGGCCAACCAGCCTCGACAGACGTTGAGTGCCGCCCCAGCCCGTCATCAGCCCCAGAGCCGCACCTCGATGGCCGAATACCGCGTGCGGATGCGCGATTCGCACGTCACACGCGAGCGCAAGGTCAAGCCCACCGCCCAGGCAGTAACCGGCGACGGCCGCGATTACCGGCGCGGGATACTCGTCTATCGCTTTCATAAGCGCCTGCCCCGCCTTGGCAAATTCCAGGGCGCCCGCACCGGAGAGAATGCGGATTTCGTTAAGGTCAGCCCCGGCAGAGAAGTGTTTCTCGCCCGAGAGTACCAGCGAGAGCGCAGGCAAGTCTGATGCGTGGAAGTTGAGGATCTGCTCCGTAAGCAGTCGAACCTTGGCAAGCGTCAGCCGGTTTAGCCCATCGGGTGACACCAAGGTAAGGAACAGGACACCAGCATCATGTGCGACCGTCCAATCAATTTCATATTTAGGGTGATTCATCCGCGCTGGTAGGATTTCACGGCTATGCTACCGGAGCTTCCTGCTTGCCTGCGTGCTCGCGAATGAACTGGACGATGTTGTCCATCGGAGTGCCCGGCTGGAATACGCCGGCCACGCCGATTTTCTTCAGGCCTTCGATGTCCACGTCGGGTATGATCCCCCCCAGCAGGACGAGAATATCTTCAGCGTGGCTTTTGCGCAGCAGGTCCATCACGCGTGGAACAATGGCATTGTGCGCGCCTGACAAAATCGACAAGCCTATAACATCGGCGTCTTCCTGCACCGCTGCGTTCACAATCATCTCCGGAGTCTGGCGCAGGCCGGTGTAGATGACTTCCATGCCGGCATCGCGTAAAGCGCGCGCAATGACCTTGGCGCCACGGTCATGCCCGTCAAGACCCGGTTTGGCAACAATCACACGAATTTTTCTTTCAGTACCCATCTGCCGAGAATCATAGCGCAATTGCCGCCAGAAAACATCTGGCCTACTTCAACGACCGCCCAAATCGGTCAGATACTGTGATACCACGACGATCAAAGGGCAACGTGATTTGGATCACGTTCTGCCCATAGTTTATCTCCTACGATTGACGTGTCTCAGCCATGCGTGCGGGGTCGGGATGGTGTGTTGGACCTGGCAACCTGCAAGCTAAACAGGCTCGTTCGCGCGGGTCCGCCGATGGACTGAATCGTATGGATCAGAGCACCCAGTGCACGGCACTCTTGGGAAGTGTGAATTTTGTTCAATTGGCGTCCCATAACCGACTGTTTGGTCGGCTGGAAGGAGTTGAGTCGATCAGTAGCATCCCTGGCGACGCTAATCATCTGGCGAGAGTGCTCGAACCTGCCTGATTCACCGTCTGGCTGACTGCGGTGGACGTACTGCTGGTCATCGTGGTCGACCCGTCATAGGTGGCAGTGAGGCTGTGGGTGCCGCCAGTGGTGAACGCATGGTTCAGCACCGCAACCCCGGAGCTCAAAAGTACGTTTGCGATCAGGGTGGAGCCGTCATAAAACCCTACCGGTCCCGT
>JBEKOS010000349.1:0-5353 GCA_049521535.1 Terriglobales bacterium
GTCGTCCGGATCCTATACAAAATGAGCTAAAGCGCGAGTATCAGCCTTCGAACCCGTTAGACATTCGCGCGGCGTTTCTTTTCGCCGGATTGTTCGTCGGCGTCTCAGTGGCCGCGAAACTGGCCATCGAATACATCGGGCATGCGGGTGTATTCGGCCTCGCGGCGCTCTCGGGATTGACGGATGTTGATCCCTTTATTCTGAGCATGACAGAATCCGCCGGGCTCACCACGCCGCTGCTGGTGGCTGTAGTCAGCATCCTGATTGCCGCCAGCAGCAACAACCTGATGAAGGGAATTTACGCCTACAAATTTGCCGACACTGCCACCGGTAAGAAGAGCCTGGGGCTCTTGATCGGTCTGACGATCGCAGGGTTACTGCCGCTGATGTGGCTGCGCTGAAGCATGCGCTACTCGCTTGCCAAAGCCGGTTGCAGCGGGCGCCGAAGGCTGGCGAGAATTACTACTCCCACCGCGATTGATGCCAGGCTGGCCACCTGAGCATTGGACATGCCCCAGAAAATGCGGGGATTGATTCGGATAAATTCCACCAGAAAACGTGCGGTCCCGCTGAGAATGAAATATTCTCCGGTGATTTGCCCCGCTGGAATCAGGCCCCGTATGTTCTTCATGCCGCGGCGCCACAAATACCAGGCGATGAACATCGCAACCGCGAATTCATAGATCGGTGTGGGATGAACGTGCTGCAAAGTGGGCACCGTACCGTGAGGGAAACTCATGGCCCAGGGTAGTAAAGTTGGTATCCCGTAATCGCCGTCTCCAGAAAGAAGGCAGCCAATCCGTCCCACCCCATAACCGATCGCGGCCGCAGGAGCGCAGGCGTCTAGCATTGGCAGCGGCTTTAGCCCGGCTCGCCATCCCACAGCGATCAAGGCGATGATGCCGGCGAGTAATCCGCCGAACCAGGCAAATCCGGTGCGGTCGAAGAGCAGGCCGATCGGGTTGGCAAGCAATTGGCGAGGCGTTTCCAGAACGTGCCACAGCTTCGATCCCGCAATACCCGCGGCCGCACCGTACACTAGGACTTCCGCGGCGTCCAGCTTGATGCTCCGGCGCCGCAGGTCTGCTTGCAACACCAGAAATGCGCAGAATCCGGCCAAGCACAACATCAAGCCGAAAGTCGGAAAACTGAGGTGGCCGATATGAATGAAAGGATGCAGAAAGTACTCCCAAAAAACTGTTGTCTGACTTCTGCATCATGATACTTGACTTTTGCGGCTTGAAACGGGAGAATGCCTCACGACAGAGTGGGCGTTAGCTTTTCGAAGAATACGGCTGCAGTAAGAAATTCAAAAGCGAGGACTGTATGACACTTTCGAAACGGGCAACAGCAGAGTTTATCGGGACGTTTTGGCTGGTGTTTGGTGGATGCGGAAGCGCTGTGCTCGCCGCGGCGTTTCCGCAGCTCGGCATCGGGTTTGTAGGCGTCGCCTTGGCGTTCGGATTGACTGTCCTGACCATGGCATTTGCCATCGGTCACATTTCGGGATGCCATCTAAATCCGGCGGTATCGGTGGGGTTGTGTGTAGGCAAGCGATTTCCTGCCGGCGAGTTGCTGCCGTATATTGTCGCTCAAGTCCTGGGGGCGATTGCCGGCGCGGGTGTGCTCTACGTGATTGCCAGCGGCAAGGAGGGCTTCTCGGTTGCGGGTGGATTTGCTTCGAATGGCTATGGTGCGCATTCTCCTGGCGGCTACTCGCTCGTTGCCTGCCTGGTAGCGGAAGTGGTACTGACCTTCTTCTTCCTGTTCATCATCTTGGGCTCCACAGACAAGCGGGCTCCGCAGGGATTTGCCCCTATTGCGATTGGCTTGGGGTTGACGTTAATCCACCTCGTTGGCATTCCGGTGACAAATCTTTCGGTTAATCCGGCGCGCAGTACCGGGCCGGCGCTTTTCGTTGGTGGATGGGCGGTCGCTCAGCTTTGGCTGTTCTGGGTGGCGCCCATTGTCGGGGGGGCGTTGGCTGGATTGGTGTACGGCATTTTTGTTGAAGCCTAAGAGGGGTGGCAGGTGAGCCCAGAGTGCGCGAAATGATGGCTCTTTACGAGCAACGAAGAATGGCGTTAACTGGACTTCTGTTTAGTGCTGCTCGCGTCGGGTTCCCTCGCTCGCGTAGTTCTGTGATTATCGTTATTGGGACAGTCGGCTAAACAGCAGGAATCCCACAATAATCAGGGCACAAAACCCCAGAGATAGCCACAACCGCCCCCGATTCCGACGGTCGAGGAGCGAATACGTCGTGTGCTTCACGTCGTCGCGCATCACTCTCATCAGAAAACGCAGGTCCTTCAGCACACAGACAATTCTAGCAATCCGCCCCTCAAAATAACTGCCGGCGATCTGACCTCGGCGCACGCGATGAACCCTATCCGTGCTTAGGGCGAGTTACGTGCAACGACGCTGGGTTCACCGCTGCCAGTACTGTTGAACCAGGCCGGTTGTGGCGAAAGCAATCATGTGACGAACGTCACACTCACATGTGACGTTGGCTATAGGTCGGGAAGGCAACGGGAGCTACGATGAACTCAGAACGCAGCCTGGTATTCACGGCGACTTCGTTGCAACCAAGGCTCAGGGGATTTAAATGCCCGACAACAGCCAAGCTGTCTGGTACGTCAGCAACCGCTACAATGCGCAAGAGGCCTGCGAGCACTGCGAGGGGATTATTCGGCATGAGCCCTGGTGTATCACGATCGATCCGCTGGTTTATTACGCCTATGAAATTGTCAGCAACCCGAATAAGTTGACGGTTGAAGATGCCCTCAGGCTCCATGCCCTCGGCGTGACCTGGGGAGGTGCTGCGTGTCAGGGCAACTGCAAAGCGAACAAGCGTTCCGGCATTGATGCGGTTTGAAAATCTGCGGGTCTTCAGACTCCGGCGGTTGGGCACAAAAGGCTTTCCTGTTCAAAATACTCGCCGCCCTCTCGTTCGTGCCCAAGGAGACGCGGAAGAGAAGACGTGAACCAGGCAGCTTTCAGGACCCTAAGCGGGGCGACGAACGATAAGATTTAGCAGGAATTTTCCTCGTCTGTGCCAAAAATTCACCTGCGAACCGCCGGAACGCCCTGAGCCGATCCGCACCAGTCCAATTCAAGTCCGCATTGCTCGCGATATAGGCAGCGAAAACGCGCTTTTGCCCGGTGCATTAGCACGCGCAGGTAGTCGCGCGCCACGCCGAACTCGCGGCAGACCTGGTCTTTGTCCCTCCCCTCAAGAAAGACTGCCCGCAGGAGAGTGCGGTCTTTTTCCGGCAATTGCGCCAAAACTTGGCGCACGGTTTCCTGTGTTTCCTTGGTGATCAGGAATCCATCCAAGTCGATGTTCGTGTCATGGATCTCCAACCCGGATTCGACTTCGAGACAGTCGTTACGCCGGGCGCGCCGGCGCTCCTCCCGCAGAACATGGTTGGATACGGAATTGACAAACGCGCCCAGGCATTCGGCCCGCCGGATTCCGGCTTGGTCATTATCGACCTGCCGGACTGCGGCCAGTACACGCGTGAAGGTTTCCTGGCAAACATCATCGACCAGATGTGGCTCCAGGCAGTGTGCCCGCAACTTCAGAAGGAGTAGCTCGCGGAAGTAGGATGTGAAATGCCGCTCGACGCCGGAATCTCCCGTTTTCAGGAGTTGAAGATACGCGTCGTCAAGAGCATGCAGTTCCATTCTTTGCCTCGCTTTCCAATTCGGCTGTTAGCGCCGTTTATACCACGTTCATGCCGAAACTTGCGTGATTGCGGTCACGCCTGGTCGTAATTGCGGTCACCCCTGAAACTGTGGAATCGGTTCTGGGCGCGCGATAGGTGCTCTTTAGGCTCAGTGTGCGGCTCTGGGCGTCGAATTCACGCGGGAACCTGCCGACACGCGTGCGCAGCAGGCTGGTGTTTGCTGCAGGCTTGATGTTCTTCGGTCTTGTTGGTTGCAGGATTGCAGGTCGCCGGAACCAAGCGCCGGTTGTGGATTGAAATGCTGGAGACTTGTGGCGGGTCGCAAAGCAGGCAGCGCGAGAGCGAGCGACTCAGTGGT
Organism: Terriglobales bacterium; assembly: GCA_049521535.1. Lineage (GTDB taxonomy): Bacteria > Acidobacteriota > Terriglobia > Terriglobales > Acidobacteriaceae > CAZUCM01. The sequence continues at coordinate 4,048 of JBEKOS010000349.1, forward strand.
CCAACCGCGCTCCAACAGGAACCTCCTCCGGCGGAACGCCACGCCGGAAAATACGCGCCCCCCCAACACCTTTCAGCAGCACTGCGCCCTTTTCCAATTGCACCATTGCGCCTTCCCGCAAAGCAACGACCGGCGCGTCGTTTTCCTCGAGGTATTGCATTAGACGCTCTTCCCGAGTTTCGCCCTGGTGCGTGGAAGCTGGATCCGGATCGAGATAGTGGGCATTGACTTGAAAAGCCACCAGTCCCAAAGCCGCAAACGACGGCGGCTGCACAATCGGCATGTCATTCGTCGTCTTCAAGGTCGGGCAGGCCACAACGCTGCCTGCACTTGAACCCAGATACGGCATGCCTGCCTCGACCCTGCGCTTAATGGCCAATAACAGATCCCGATCATAAAGTGTTTTCAATAGCCTGAATGTATTTCCTCCGCCAATAAACAGGGCGTCCGCATTCTCGACAGCTGAGCGGGGATCAGCAGCAGTGTGCACGGAATTCAATTCGTAGCCCAGCGTCGCAAAGCGTGTGCGTGCCTGGCTTGTGTACGTTTCATGGTCGCTTAGTGCATATGGGACAAAAAGAACACGTTTCACGTTGCCCAGGAGTCCACGAACTTCTGCTTCCGCATGGTCCAGGTATCCAGATCCATATTGAATCGAATTGCTCAGCAATAGAACCCGTTTTGATGGTGACTCTGAGAGCAACACTTTTACTGACACCTCCTTAACAGTATGCTGCAACTAGCTTAGATCGTTCCAGCGATCATCCGGTGATCTCAACCCGGCCTTGGGATTCGTTTCCTGCGTACGCATCTTTCGCCAATGCGCCAACTTGTAAACCTACATCTCCGAATCTTCTTTCTGACCATGTCCCCGACTCTCGCCGACGAGTCGCACGCGGCGATCACTGCCGGTTAGCTCGTCACTCGCGTCCCGGAGGCAGACCAGTCCGGCATGCTGGCGGCTCTGACGTTGGGGCGAATGCGGGAACGATGGCGAACTGACGCGACTGGGTGTATATATTGGTCCTTAGCCTGGAAAGCAAAATAAAACTTTCGGACTAAATCATGAAGAGTCCTAAAGCAAAAATGTGGCTCGGGCTTGTCGTGAAGCTCGTCTTTATGGGATTAGTGCTGTTCTTCGCGGCGGGGACTTTCAATTATTGGCAGGCGTGGATATTCCTCGGAGTGGGGGCCGTATCAAGTGTTCTGCTCACGCTCTCCATAATAAAAAATCCGAGACTCCTCGGAAACCGGACTAGATATGGGCCGACGGCAGAGAAACGAACCATCCAGAAGATCATCGTGC
>JBEKOS010000350.1:0-5345 GCA_049521535.1 Terriglobales bacterium
GAATGCGCGCGGATGGGAGTGGATCCTGCTCACACTATACAAATCCGATTGCAGAACTATAATTCTTTCTTCATGGAGGAACTTATGACTAACCGCAAATACCTGTTCCCGGCAATCGCAGTGCTGGCCGTGGTTACTTTGAGCCCTTTGAGCTCTGCAGCGCAGGCTACAGTCCCGCTTCATATGGTGGTTACCGCAGAATCCACTAAAGAAGACGCTTCTCCTGCCATCCTTGACCGGCGGGACGTGATGGTGAAACAAGGAAAAGACCGCCTGCAAGTGACCGATTGGATTCCGGCACGCGGTGAGCAGGCGGGGCTTCAGCTTTTTGTCCTGATTGACGACACTTGCGATACCAGCCTGGGCGGACATCTCGACGATCTGCGCGCCTTTATCGCCGCCCAGCCCATAGCCACGGCCATTGCGATCGGCTATATGCGCAATGCGAATGTCAACGTCGTGCAAGATTTCACCACCGACCACGAAAAAGCCGCCAGAGCGCTGCGGCTGCCGCTGGGAACGCTCAGTTCACAGGACAGCCCTTACTTGTCGCTGACCAGCCTGCTCCAACGCTGGCCGGAGAGCAAACTTCGCCGCGAAGTTCTGATGATAAGCGACGGAATCGACCGGCTGCGCGGCTACGCTCCCACCGCGCCCAGCCGCGTAGGGCCGGCGCGCGCAACCAGTACAACCATGCTTTACATCAGCCCCGACGTCGAAACCGCCAGCGATGCCAGCCAGAAATCCGGTGTCATTGTCCACAGCATTTACGCTCCCGGCGTTGGTCGAGCCCACAGAAACTTCTACGAAGCCCAAAACGGTCTGAACGGCCTCTCGAAACTCTCCGACGAAACCGGTGGCGAAGCATTCTACCTGACGGCACAGAATCCGGTCAGCTACAAGCCTTACATCGATCGCCTGCAGGTGATACTGGACAACCAGTACTTTCTGGTGTTTCTGGCCAAGCCGCAGAAAAAAGCCGGATTTCAGCGGATAAAGATCGATACCGAGGTGCCGGGTATTGAATTCGTTGCTGCCGATTATGTGTGGGTGCCGGCACCGGGGAACGCGGCGTCCAAAAAATAACGTTGCTTCGACCAGGCGGCGTTAAAATGAGGTGGCGCTCGATCTAGAACCACCCCCGTACCTGTCATCCTAAGGCTGCGTACTTTGTTGCCGAAGGATCTATGCATTTTGCTCTCGCCCGGCTGGTCACTATTTTGATCCTCAAAGCGAGGCGTAAAGGCTAAACAGCTTGGGCCACGAACCTTCGTTACTTGCTCATCCGCCAAACGCAGGATAACTTGAGAGCACGATGACGCCGGAATGCACGTCGGCGTTGTCTGCTATCGAGAAGCGCATCGCGGAGGGCACTGTGTCAGCAGCTTTTCAGCCGAATCTGGAAACGAACGAGGACCATAAGCAGGAATTCACCGCCGAAAGCGCGCCTGCTTCCGACAACGGCGGCTCGACCAACTATGCGTGGGAATCCGGCGGCCTGTCCGAACCCATGGCGGAAGACCAATCCGGTTGGCGCATTGCCACGCCTTCACCCAAGCTGATGGCAGTGCAAAAACCCTACGATCCCTACGCGCTGCTCTATTCGGCTACGCCGAACGCTCCCCGGGTGATTCTGCCTGAGCCTACGTTTGGCGAAGGGTCGTTTGGCGAACCAACCTTCGTCTCGATCGTCTCCCCAGCCAATGAGATTCCTGAGCCGGAGGCTCCCTCCAAATTGCGTGCTTACCTGGTGATGGCAGGGGTGGTGGTCTTCGCGGTTGTTTTGATCTTCGGCATGGCGATCGCCTGGAATTCGCGAGGACTGATCGCCGCCAACCTGGATGCCGTAAGACTCAGGCTGCACGAAATGGACAGCTCCAAACCAAACCGCATGCCTCAGTACACCGTGACCCCTGTCTCCAAAGCTGTTCCGGCGAAACGGGCAGCGGCAACCGCTCCATTGGGCACATCAAGTGCCCCAATTGGAGGCGAAACCTTGCCGGCCGCGCCTGCACCAAGGCCCAGAGGTCCGGGGACCATGCGTGTGCGAATTTCCGGCGCGCCGCCAACATCGAACGTGGTTCCTGTGACCATCCAGGAAACGGATGCGTCGCCCGCCAGCGAACCCGTTCGCTAGGAGCGGTTCGCCTCAGATTTTCCGGATTGTAAAACCCTTTCGCCGCAGAGGACACAGAGGAACGCCGAGGAGACTTACGTCACTTAGCTCGATTGGATGAGGCACGTAGACTGGTGGAGGACCACCACGATGAAATCCGCAGCGCCTGGGCCAGACACTTCTCTCGTTGAGGTTGCCAATGTATCGGAGCACGGCTTCTGGCTCCTTATCGAGCAGCGCGAGCTGTTTGTAGCACTTCGTGACTTCCCGTGGTTCAAGGCTGCGTCAATCGGTGCGGTCACGAAGGTGGAACTCCCCAGCCCGCATCACCTTTACTAGCCGGAACCGGACGTGGAGCTTGCGGTGGAATCCATCGAGCATCCCAAGAGATTTCCGCTGGTCAGCCGAGTGCATCCAGTCGAGCACTAGTAATTATCAAGCGTCCACGAATAGCTTAGTTCCACCTCTTCCAACAATCGCCAATGCCGGGGCATCGAGCATGCCGGTATGCTAATCTCCGAATGAGCCGCTAAATGTGCAGAAAACCTTGCACGATCCGGCTTTAAGGACCACTATTGATTGGCAGCACCATTTCGCATTACCGCATCTTGCGCGAACTCGGCCGCGGCGGTATGGGCGTGGTGTATGAAGCGGAAGACATTCTGCTCAAGCGCCGGGCCGCGCTAAAGTTTCTGCCGGACGAAGTGTCCCAGGAGCCTAAGTCGCTGGCCCGATTTCAGCGGGAGGCCCGTTCGGCCTCCGCCTTGAACCACCCCAACATCTGCACCATATACGAGATCGGCGAACAGGACGGGCGCTGGTTTATCGCCATGGAATTGCTCGAAGGGCTCACCCTGGGCGAATCCCTGACGGACCTGCCGGTTCCGCTGGACAAGATTCTCGACTGGGCCCTGCAGCTTGCCGACGCTCTCGATGCGGCGCACGGCCTGGGCATTGTGCACCGCGATCTTAAGCCGGCAAACATCTTCGTGACGCGGCGCGGACAGGTGAAGGTCCTCGATTTCGGTCTGGCGAAGAGCTTTTCGCTGGGTTCCCGCGCCGGCGATGCCAATTCTTCCGCCAAGACCGCGACCATGCCGGCCATGCTTACGGGGCCCGGACTCGCGGCGGGCACCATCGCCTACATGTCTCCCGAACAGGCGCGCGGCGAGGATCTTGACGGACGCTCCGATATTTTTTCCTTCGGCATTGTGCTTTACCAGGTTTCCACCGGCCGGTTGCCGTTTGCAGGAAGTACCGGCGCCGTAATTGTTGAGGCCCTGATGAACCGGGAGCCGCCGCCGGTGACGGGACTCAACGCGGGAATTCCCGCCGAGCTGCAGCGCATCATCAGCAAGTGCCTGGAAAAAGACCGGGACGTCCGTTATCAGCATGCGTCGGAGTTGCGCGCCGATCTGAAACGGCTCAGAAGAGACACAGGTTCGGCCTCTCCAGCAGGCAAGAGCGATCCGGCCGTGCCGTCCACTCCGGTCTTCGGTGGTGTCCACGGCGGCGGTGAATTGTTCCATGGAACAACTGCTGGAGCAAAGCCGGCGCGCGTGCCAGTTGCGCTGATCGGGGTGACGGTTGCAGTGTTGCTTGGAATTATCGGCCTGGGTATCTATGGGCTGAACCATCGATCTCATCGCGTGCCCTTCCAGAACATGACGATCACCAGCATCACTTCGGTCGGAGATACCTGGGCGGCTACCATCTCCCCTGATGGCAAATACATTGCTACCCTGCGCCGCGATTCCGATGGGCGCGACAGCCTCTGGATGCGGCACCTGGCCACGGGCAGCAATACGCAGATCATTCCGCCCGGTGATTCGCCGATCCTGGACGCGACTTTTGCCCCCAGCGGCGATTATGTCTATTTCCGCTCGCAAAAGCCCGGCAGTGTTGAGGCGGGGCTCTACCGGGTGCCGGTGCTGGGAGGCCCATCTGCGCTGATCACTTCCAATATCGATACTGCGCCCTCGTTTAACGCGATTGCGGGCCGGTTTTGCTTTTTGCGCAACAAGCGTTCCGCGAACACGCAATCGCTGATCACCGCCCAAATGGATGGTGCTGACGAGAAGGTGATCTTCTTCGGCAGCGGGATTACCTACTGGAACCCCGCCTGGTCCCACAGCGGCGCGCATATTGTCCTCGCCGTAGGCCGGGACAGCGCTGCTTCCAGTATCGCCATACTGGATACGTCTACCGGGCGGGTGGAGAGTTTTGCGACGCTGCCGGAGCCGAATTTTGAGCCGGATTTCTTTGCCTGGATGCCCGACGACAGCGGCCTGATTGTCGCTTATCGTAACATCATGCAGAGCCAGTCGCAGATCGCCTTCGTCTCCTATCCTGCGGCGGAGTTTCACCGGATCACCAACGACCTGAACACCTATGAACGGGTGAGCCTTTCGGCGGACGGCAAAATCATCAGCACGGTGCTTGCCTCCAGCGAGAGCCTGCTGGAGATGTTCCCCGGCACCGGGCGGCTTCTCCATGATTCCGATGCAACGTCGATGGGCAGGGCGGATTTCTTTGATTGGCTTACCAACGACCAGCTCGTGGTGAACGTCGACAATCAAACCTTTGAATCTCGTTCCATCAGTTCCGGAAAAGGGTCGACGCTGCTTTCGGGCGGCGACTTGCAGCCTTTCGATCTCGCGGTTTGCGGCTTGCAGTCGATTGTCTTTACCGGTTCACCGGCGGCGGCCAGGGGCACGCTGCACATCTATGGTCTCGACCTGGCCGGCGGTGCGCCCCGGCAGCTTACCCACGGCCAGCAGGACCAGCGAATGCGATGCACCCTGGACGGAAGATGGTTGATTTACTACAGTTTTGACGATCATGGTATCCACAAGGTTTCGACGCAGGGTGGCCCGCCCGAATTGCTGATCAGCGGTGACCGGCGCCCGGACAAGTTTTTCAGCCTTACGCCGGATGGGAAAGAACTGGTTGTGGGCATGGTGGTTGCCGGAGTCAAGGCAGACCGGACGGATATCAATTGGGTCAACATCGAAAGCGGCGCCGTCACGAAAACGGTCTCTGCCGAAGGCGAAGCCAGCGGCGCGGTCATCACTCCAGACGGCAAGGCGGTTGCGTTTACGCGGCGCGAGCACGGCGTGGCTAATATCTGGCTGCAGCCGGTAGAAGGCGGCCCGGCGACGCGGCTGACGGACTTCCATCTCTCCCGCACCACCGGGCAGTCTATCGGATTTTTTTCCTGGTCTCCCGA
>JBEKOS010000351.1:0-6712 GCA_049521535.1 Terriglobales bacterium
GATCACCGGCAAAGAACCGGGCGAGCACTTCCGTTCGTTGACGGCGAGGTTCGGCGTCCCGCTATATACGCGCATAGACGCTGCGGCTACGCCGGAGGAAAAGGCCAAGCTCAAGAAGCTATCGCCTGCGGATGTGCGGGAAGCCGAACTGGCGGGCGAACCAATTACGGCTAAGCTCACGCGGGCGTCCGGCAATAACGCTGATATAGGAGGACTCAAGGTCGAAGCGGCCAGCGGCTGGTTCGCGGCCCGGCCCTCCGGTACGGAGAACATCTACAAGATTTACGCGGAAAGCTTCAGGGACGGAGCTCACTTGCAGAGCATTGTCAGCGAAGCTCAGGCGATCGTGGCGAATGCGCTGGGTCGATGAAGCGGGAACTCTGGTGGCCCACTTCTGCGCGCGAGCGTTCTTCTCGCGCGCAGAAGTGGGATCGGGCTACTCCGCGAAGGCGGCGGCCGGGACGGCCGGGACCGGTTCCGGCTTGGCGAAGGGAAGGATCAGCGTGAACTTTGCGCCACCGTGCGGGCGGTTCTCGGCGACGATTTGCCCCTTGTGATTCTGAACAATTCCGTAACAGGCGCTCAACCCGAGCCCGGTTCCTTTTCCGACCGGCTTGGTCGTATAGAACGGATCGAAGATTCGCTTGGTGTCCCGAATACCGGGTCCATTGTCCTCGAACTCGACAACGGCATTGCCGCGATCGCTGTGCGTGCTAATGCGTAATTCGCCGCCGTCGATTTGCTCCAGCGCGTCAATGGCGTTGCCGATGATGTGAAAACATACTTGGAGCAAGCCGTTGGCGTCGCCCGTGATCGGCGGCAGGTCGGGCTCGAGATCCTCGATGATGCGGATCTTCTCCTTCACGTCGAGCACCCGTAGTTCCGCAGCTTTGGTCAGGATCGCATTGAGATCCACCAATCCTTTCTCGCCGGGTATGTGCCGGGTGAAACTGCGCAGGTTGGCGACCAGATCGCGCACCCGGCGCGCCTGCTGGCCAATCTTGATCACAAAACCTTTTTTCTGGGCCGGTAGTTCCGGGTCGTCGGCCAGCAGATCGGAATATCCGATAATGGCGGTGAGGGGATTATTAATTTCATGTGCGGCGCCGGAGATCAGCTCGCCCATGGACGCCAGTTTTTCCGCCTGCACCAACTGTTCCTGCAGCCGCCGCAAGTTGTCGAAATTCTGACGGGATTGCTGCCAAAGGCCCAGCAGGCGTCTGTCAAGAATATGCTGCTTCAGGAAGGTCAGTATGGGCAGCACGACTAAAGCGCCGGCGGTGATGATCAGCCGAAACTCCCGCACCTCCGATGCCGGGTGTCCCCAAAGGAAGAAGAAGATCAGGAGAAGCGGAAGCGAGATTACCGCCAGCATCGCCAGGCGTGAAGCGATTACGCCGCCCCTTCGTGACACCGTTTGCGGCATCATGAAGGCCAGCACCAGGGGAATGTCGTAGATGCTGCCGGTGTAATAAACGTGCTTTTCAATGGCGTAGTTGCAGATCCTTGAGCTGACCGCGTAAAGCAATCCAGCCGCCAGCAGCTCCAGGTAGATCCGCTGCCAACCGCCTCGGACCCGCAACGACAACCAGGCAAGCCCCCCCAGCAGGATCATTTGCTCAACGGTGTACAGGCCGGCGAAACTCCGGTCGTACTGGACGATCGAGTGGGCCATGTACTGCCACGGAATCACAATCACCAGGTACAGGTAGAGCCACCAGAGGATCAGCAGAAGCAGGTCCAGTCCCGTAAAGTCGATGCTGTTGGCGCGCTCGCTTTCGCGCCGGTGAGGCGCTAGTGCCAAAGCCCCCATAATCGGAACAATGTGCAGGAAGAGCGATACGTCGCCGGGATTGGGATCCGGTACCGACTGGCGAAACACTACTTCGTACCAGGACCAGGAGAGGTAAGCCGCCATCCACAGGCCGGCGCCGAATGCCAGGCCTGCCCAGAAGGAACGCGTGCGTCCGTGGGTAAGACGGCTGTTGCCCACGTACACCACCAGCATGACTCCCAACAGCAGCGCCTGTAGCACGTCCCCGAACACCCAGATGGCATAGCCATTTTTCAGGCTCAGGGATGCTGCCAGGTGGACTAGCAAAACTCCGCCAACCAGCGCCCATGCTCTCCAGCCGAGAACGCCGAATCGCCACCAACCGCGTGCCTCTTGTTCGTGCAATTCCGGCATAAAACCCTGTCACGCCGCGTTTAATCCGATAACTACCGCTGCAAGGCCATGTTACTAAGTTATTTGCCGGCTGCACAGATTACCGCCGGTGTACTGGTACCTTAGTAACGTTGGGGACTTGTGAGGATTGCAGCGTTAGCCCACCCTCATCGGCCTCAGCCGACAGGGTCGGGGTCCTACGATGGGTTGCTTCCTGTTTTTGGAACCCCTCCATCTTGCGCTAGAATCTCACCAGAGTTGCGAGAAAATTTATGAGCTTTCCTATTACGCGGTTGCGCCGTTTGCGGGCCAGCGAGTCCCTGCGAAGCTTTGTCCGCGAGACGCGGCTTAGCCCGGAAGGATTCATCTATCCGCTGTTCGTATGCCCGGGCGAGGGCGTGCGCAAGGAAATCGGCTCCATGCCGGGCGTGTTTAACCTCTCGGTTGACGAAGCGGTAAAGGAAGCTGCCGAGGTTAAGTCGCTCGGCATTCCCGCCGTGATCCTGTTCGGCTTGCCGGAAAAAAAGGACGAAATCGCCACCGGCGCCTGGAGCGACGACGGCATCGTGCAGCAGGCTGCGCGTGCGCTAAAGCGTGCGGTGCCGGGTTTGCTGGTGGTGGGCGACGTTTGCCTCTGCGAATACATGTCGCACGGCCACTGCGGCATCGTGAAAAAGGCGGCCGCAGATTTTGAGATTGTGAACGATGCGTCGCTGGAGATCCTCGCGCGCACCGCGGTTTCCCAGGCGCGGGCGGGCATGGACATCATCGCTCCCAGCGACATGATGGATGGGCGCGTTGCCGCCATTCGGGAGGCGCTTGACGAAAACGGCTTCAGCAATACTCCCATCCTTGCCTATGCCGCCAAGTTCGCCAGCGGCTTCTACGGCCCGTTTCGCGAGGCTGCCGATTCCGCGCCGCAGTTTGGCGACCGCCGCAGCTATCAAATGGACCCGGCCAATTTTCGCGAAGCGATGTGCGAAATGGAAGCCGACCTGGAAGAAGGCGCGGACATGCTCATGGTAAAACCGGCGCTGCCGTACCTGGACGTGATTCACGCCGCCCGCGAACGCTTTGACGTTCCCATTGCCGCCTACCAGGTGTCAGGGGAATACGCCATGATCGAGGCCGCCGCCCGCAACGGCTGGATCGACCGCGACCGCGTGATGCTGGAGTCGCTCACTTCCATCCAGCGCGCCGGCGCCAGCGTGGTTCTTACCTACTTTGCCAAGGATGTAGCGCGTCTGCTGGGATGAACTACTGCGCTTGCTGCTTCGGCGGCACGCGGAATTCGATGCCCCGATCGTCGTTGGCCTTGATGGTGGCGTAAATATCAAGCTGGGACAACAGGATTTTCTTCGTCCGTTGCGGCGAAAAGTCGTAGAGGGTGTCGCCCATGATGGCGTAATTCTGTATTTCCGTCCGCGTGCCATTACTGAAAATCAGAACCGTGTTAGGGCGGTCATCCCGCCCGCCCGAAGACTCTTGCTGGGGCGCGCCGGCCTGCTGCGAATAGTAGGCAGCCCGGTCCTGTTCATCCGCAAGCGCGCCCGCTAGTTCGTCGTTCCGGCGCTGCTCGTTGGCGAGCGCATCCTGCTGGCTGTCGTAATCCGCACTGCTGGAAGGGGATCCCGAATCCCAGCCGTAGTACGGATACCACGCGTAAGGATATCCGCCGTAATAAGAGGGCGACCGGTAGTTATAGGACGTACGGCAGCCATAGCCGCTGCGGCAAACCGTGTTGTAAGGCGCCCGATATCCGGGATTGTAAGGACCGCTATATGGACGGGGCACGTAACTGTAGCTGCCATGGTAAGGCGTGCTGCTGTAACTGCTGGGCGGACGCGGCACGCTGCTGAAGCTGCCGGAACGAGACGGAGCGCTACTGGGCGCGCTGGAGTGAAATGACGAACCTGCAGACCCGGACCCTGCCGATCCGTGCCTTTGGCACCAACCCGGAAGAGATGCCGCCGCGACTAAGATCGCAATGGCGATCAGACGCTCCATACTAAAAACAGGATACCACTCGAAGGGAAAATAGCAATCAGCATTCAGGGTAGTGATGGGTCAGTTTGAATTGTCATCCTGAGCAAGCGTACTTTGCGCAGCGAAGGATCTGGGCGAGCCGCGCGGAGCGTTGCGTACTTTGCGACGCCATCGGGGTCCCCAGCGGGCGCCGTCCTTGCGCCTGCTGGGGTGATAGAGCGCGCTCGGCTCGCTTCCTTTTTCACACTGACCCATCTACTGAATTCAGCCGTCAGCTTTCAGCGATCAGCAATTAGCCTTCAGATGAGTGGCATCCAGTGTAGAGTTTTTGCGGAGCACCCGCGTTGATTAGGAATCTGAATTCCTCAACTGCTCCAAACAGTTCTCGCGGAGGGAGGGCCAATTCAGCCGGCTTCCCTCCCATGCTGAGAGCTGAAAGCTGATAGCTGCCTGCCGCCCCTCCAGCAACTTTTTGACTGGCAATGGGTTATACCGATCAGAGGACCATTGGGGGGTAATACAACGGGTACTTCCTTTTTGGCATCCGAATTGCTGCACCAAAGTACGTAGGGGGTGAGTCTAACAGTTCATAGGGGCAACGGTCCAAGTGGTGGGAGGTGGCATATGGACACGGAAAAATTCTCAAGTCCTGAGCTTGTGGCATTGCGCGGTGAGATGCTGCAGGGCGGATTGGATGCCCGGCAGGCGGCGGAGTTGTTTCAGATGTTTCTGATCGGGCGCGGCTACGGCGTCTCTCCGGAAGCTGCCTGGGATGCGGCCACCGCAGTAGGCGGATGCGGGTGTACCATTGAGGCCTTGCAAAGGGAATTGGGTCGCATCGCGATGGTGATGTAGCGAATTTGTCCGGCTCGGCGCTGTTGTGGCGCCGGCCGGCAGACATAACGTCTGAACCAGGACGTTCTGAACGACAAAGAGCTGGGCGAAACTGCCTGGCTTTTTTGTTTGGCTGGCGGTACCCAAACCTGCCAAATTGTGTCACTTTTTTGTGACAGCTTCTGTCAGAAGGGGCCCGTTTCTGATTGCCTTGGCCCGGAGGCAGGGCCGATAGCGGATGCGAGAGGGTCCCAAATATTTATGTGTCCCCAATACTTGTGCAGGTCTCAAGATTTGTCATTCTGAAACCCGCCAAATCCGCGCGCGTTTCTCCGCGCGAGATTTGGCGTGGTTGAAGAATCTCTGTATTTACAAGAAGTTGCACAGATGCTAACAGCCTCGCCAACGCCCGCGCGGCCAATAACTCAGCTAGCGTTGTCGGAATTTGACAGCAGGACGGGTGCAAATTCTGTGCTCGTGCACGCTCGACACGCGCATTAATCCCGGCGCCCTGCGAAAAATTCCTCAACCTCGCTAAAATCCCTGGCCCGCCGGTAAGGAGGCAGGCTGTTGAGAAATATTTTTCCGTACTGCTTGGTCAGCACCCGGTTGTCGAGCAGCACCAAAACGCCACGATCGTTGAGGGAGCGGATGAGCCGGCCAAATCCCTGTTTCAGGGTGATTACCGCCGAGGGAACCTGGTAGTCGAAAAAAGCGTTGCCTCCCTCCGCATCGATGGCGCGCACCCGGGCGGCGACCACCGGATCGTTGGGAACGGCAAACGGCAGGCGGTCAATGATGACGCAACTGAGCTGTTCGCCTTGCACGTCCACACCCTGCCAGAAAGAAGCGGTTGCAAACAACACGCAATTCGGCGTCGAACGGAATTCGTTGAGCAGCGCGTTCTTGGGCGCCTGCCCCTGCACCAGCAGGGGATACGCCAGTTCGGCCAGCATGCGTTCGTGCATCTCGTGCATTTGGGCGTAACTGGTGAAGAGGCAGAATGCCCGGCCGCGACTGGCTTCCAATATCCGTCTGATCTGCTGTGCCGCGGCATTTGCCCAACCGGGAAGGCGGGGATCGGGCATGTCCGGCGGTACATAGAGCAGGGCCTGCTTGGCGTAGTCAAAATGGGAGGGAACCACCATCTCCCGCGCCAGCCGCACTCCCAGCCGGCGCTTGAGGTAATCGTAGCCGCCATTCACGGCCAGCGTGGCGGAGGTCAGAATGGCCGTCTCCAGCGGCTCGAACAGGCCCTGGTCGAGGATCTGCGACACGTCAATCGGCGTCGCCTGCAAAAAGACAAAGCGGCCGCCGGAAAACGAATCTTTCGCAGAGCTGGTTCCAGAGTCGTCTTCGGCCTGTCCTTTTTGCCGCCGGTGCGATGTTTCTCCCCGCCGCTCGATCCAGAAGACGGTATTGCGGTCTTCGTTCTCCATTACGAAGCTAAGCTGCACCAACAGTTCGTCGAGGCGCCGCACCTGCTGGTGGACTTCGTCGGGCTTCTCCGGCAGGGCGTTCAATTCCGCCTTCAGCCGCTCCAGGGCGTTTTGGAAGGCCAGGTATTCCTCGCCGTTTTCCTCCAGGAATTCGCGCCGGTTGCCGAATTCCATGCGCCCCTGGCCGCGCGGCAGCAGCGAAAAAAAGAGCTGCGAGCGCTCGCGCAGGTGCGCGCAGGCCGCGGCGATACGCCGCCCCTCGACCTTCTTCTGGCGCAGCATGGCC
>JBEKOS010000352.1:0-5329 GCA_049521535.1 Terriglobales bacterium
GACTTTTTCCGCCGGGGAAGGGAAGGCGCTGCTCTCGAAAGTCCACGTCGTGCTCACGCCCGGCGGCGGAGGCATCCAGAACTTGCAGGAAAATTACTCTTCCAACCTCCGCCTGCTTATGATCATCTCCGCTCTCGTCCTCCTGATCGCCTGCGCCAATATTGCCAATCTGCTGCTGGCCCGCGGCATGGGCCGCCGCTCCGAGATCTGCTTGCGCGCCGCACTGGGCGCCAAACGCAGCCACATCATTCGTCAGTTCCTCACCGAAAGCGTGCTCCTCGCCGTGTTAAGCGGCATCGCCGGACTTGCCGTCGCCTACGCTGGCACCCGCATGCTTCTCGCCCTCGCATTTTCCGATGCGGAAAATCTCCCCATCCACGCCAGCCCCTCCGTGGCCGTGCTGGCCTTCGCCTTCGGACTCTCGCTGCTCACTGGCATCCTGTCCGGCCTTGCCCCCGCCTGGTTCGCCGCCAAAGCCGATCCGGCCGATGCTCTGCGCAGCGGCACTCGCACCACCGGCTCCGGCGCCACTCTGCTGCAACGCGGCCTCGTCGTCCTCCAGGCTGCATGTCACTCGTGCTTCTGGTCGGCGCCGGCCTGTTCTCGCAAAGTCTCTACAAGCTCCAACACTCCGACCTGCACCTCGAAACCACCAACCGCTATATCGTCCACATCAACCCGCAAGCCGCGGGCTACTCCGCCACGCAATTGCCGGCGCTCTATCGCACCATCGAGGATCGCTTCCACTCCATCCCCGGCGTAATAAAGGTCGGCATCAGCCTGTATACCCCCATGGAAGACAACAATTGGGGAACTGGCATCCGCGTACAGGGCGAGCCCGATCCCCACATCGGCGCCTCCATCGTCAAAGTCAGCGCCGAATATTTTGATTCCGTTGGAACGCACCTGGTCATGGGTCGCGGCATCAGCCAAAAGGACATACCCGGCGCTCCCGCCGTCGCCGTCGTCAATCAGGAATTCGCCAAGAAGCTGTTCAACGGCCGCAACCCGATCGGTCATTCGTTCGGCACTAGCGACACATCCTCCGGAGATTATCGGATCGTTGGCGTCGTAGCAGACACCAGCTACACCAGCGTGCGCTGGAAGAATCACCGCATGTATTTTCTGTCGATCCTGCAGCGGCCCGCCAGCGCCAAAGGTCCTATCGAGCATGATGAGTCCCTGTTCGCCGGCGCCATCGTCCTCGCCACCGAACGGCCCATCAACCAGATAGCCGCCATCACACAGCACACTCTCGCCGGAATCAATCCCAACCTAACCATCGTGAAATTCCAGACCTTCGATGAACAGATCGCCGGCCAGTTCACCGAAGAGCGCATGATCGCCCGCCTCACCGCATTATTTGGTGCGCTGGCTCTCCTGCTCGCCGTCGTCGGACTCTACGGCGTCACCGCCTTCGCCGTCGCCCGCCGCACCAGCGAAATCGGCATCCGCATGGCACTCGGCGCTAACCGCACCGATGTCATCGCCATGGTCATGCGCGGAGCCCTGATCCATATCGGCATCGGCCTCGCCATCGGTATCGCCGCCGCGTTGCTCTCCGTCCGTTTCGTCGAATCCCAGCTTTACGAAATTAAAGGTATCGACGCCGGCGTCCTGCTCACCGCCATCTTCACCCTCATGGCCGCCGCCTGCATCGCCGGCATGAATTCCCGCGCGCCGCGCCGCCTCCACCGATCCCGCCCGCGCGCTACGAACGGAGTAACTCCCGGCGACCCTGGCCCCTCTGCAACGTACTGGCGGCTCTCGCCGTCGACGTCTGGGGTGCTTTTTCAGGGAAGCCTTGCAACGCCGAGGACGGCCTGTGAAACCGGTGCACGACCGGAACAAGCGGGCGCGCCAAGGGAGGTGAGCGGAATGGAGAGACCCGGACGTCCGTGTGCCCTGGTTTTTGGTATCTGGGTCGAAACAGAATAAAGGCCGATATCCCCGCACAACGTCCTGGAAAAACCACTTGACGGGCAATCCCGAACACATCGCCCGTTTCCCCGTACAATAGTCTTGATCGGTAGATCCGAATCGAGGTGTGCCAGTGTTATCGCGCTTGATCTTTTGGCCATGGTTCGCAGGCCTGATGACTCTGGTGTGCGGTCTGTTTGCCGCCAGAAAGTCCTTCTCGGCAGCCGAAGGGCTGGAGAAGGTAATCGTGTTTGGACCTATCTTCTTTTCAGTGCCGCTCGCCGTATTCGGAGCTGAGCACTTCTCAAATTCCCGAGCGATCTCCCAGATCGTTCCACCGTGGATGCCGGCGCGTATGTTCTGGACCTGTTTTGTCGGCTTCGCGCTCATCTCTGCGGGCCTGAGCATCGCGCCGCGGATCAACCACGCCCGCATATCGGCGATGCTCGTGGGAATCATGTTTATTTGCTTCGTGTTGATGATCCACATCCCGAACGTCGCAGTCAACCCGAATAACCGGATCGTCTGGGCAGTCGCTCTCAGAGACCTCGCCTTCGCCGGTGGCGCGTTCGCGCTGGCCGCCACTCTGAAGAAGCCCATACGGATCGTGGCCAGAGTCTTGGTTGCCGAGCCCCTTTTTCTTTGCGGTCGAACACTTCCTGCATCCGGAATTTGCGCCCGGCGTTCCCCTCGCAAAGGTAACACCGGAGTGGGTCCCGATGCGCGCTTTTTGGGGCTGCCTGACGGCGGCCGCTCTACTCATCTCCGGGGCGACCATGCTGGTGAACCATAGACGCGCTCGCTTCGCTGCCATGTTACTCGGCTCACTGATCACTCTGCTGGTTTTGTTCCTTTATTTGCCCATCTTTCTCACCGCGGCCCAGCCTGCGCTGCTGGAGGGCATGAACTATGTCGCCGACACGTTGCTCTTCGCCGGCACCGTGCTGCTGGCGGCAACCATTATGCCGGGCGGAGTGTCCCGGCCCGCTGTGTCGCGTAATGAGGCTGGACGTGTGGGACACCCGCGTGGAGGGCAGCCCTCGGCGATCTCCGCTGGTTAGCGTTTGACGACCTCGCTCAATTTGAATCTTCTGCGTCCGCCGACGTCTATTGTCGTGTATGTTCGACTCCAATATTCGCTCCGCAGATTGCAATGGGCATTTCTCGACTCACCGTTATGTTTCGGGAATGAAGCTCGGCAAGTGAAACCCACGCGACTGCATCTCCGGCCGGACTGCTTACGCTAGAAGCGATTTCCACCAGATTCCGCAGAAAATCCACGGAAGCTGCAGCAACGAACTGATCGGTGAGTGCTACGTTTATTGCGGTATCCGAGGTTTCGAGCACATAGCGCATGCGGCTCATAACGCAAGCAACAATCGCCTTGCTTATCACAACAACGTCAAACGGCGCACGGTTGAACAAGCACTCTCGAAATGCCACGACATCCTCAGCTTCGTTAAGCATCCTCGCCATGGCTGCAAGATGCGTCAGGTAGTAAACATGCCGCGTAACTCGCCCGTGTGTTCCAATCTCGAACGGGGCTGATGCTAAACTCGCCACTCTCTACCCAGTAACGGGCTGCAAGATAGTCATGGATTGTTCTATGAACAAACTGCCAGCGTTGGTATTCAGCAGGGACTAGGACACCAACCACCGGCAATTCCTCCAGTAGTTACATTGGATCAACACGAGACACTTGACTTAACCGTAGTTGCTCATAGACGAGCCGCTCGATGACATTGCCAGCCTTCGTGGGTAAGCTCCGGTTCGGGCAGTTTGCCGAGTGAATGATACAGCGCGAGTTCCAGGATGCGGAAAGTCCGGAAGCCGTAAGATTTTCTCATGGTTACTTTGGCCTTGTTGTTTAGGCCCTCGATAACGCCGCTGGAGAACTGCTTGCGGGCCTTGAAATAGTTGAGCAGCAGCGCGCGGTGAGTGCGCAACGTGCGGGCGATTTTCTTCATCGGCTCGATGCGGGAGCGCATGGTTTGAAAGCACCAGAAGTCCAGGAACTTGCCGGCCCAGGCGGGCGAGTTGTAATTCCAGAACTGCTGAAAATCTTCCTTGAGGAGGTAGGCCCGGACGGTCTGGAGATTGTAGTGCAACAGATCGCGCAAACGGATCTTCTGCTTCGGAGTGAGATTCTCCTTGCGCTTCAAGACGCACCAGCGGGATTTCTTCAATAGCGGCTCATGGCCGTCCTGAGCCATCTTACGGGACTCGGCGGCGCGGACCTCGTCCAAGGCCTTGTTCATCTTGGCGACCACGTGGAACCGGTCCAGGATGTGCAGCGCCTGGGAACAGTTGTGGCGGATGACATCCAGGTAGGGCTGCCACATATCCGAGCAGACGAACTGGATCTGCGCCGCTAATTCTTTTCCAATGAGGGTGAAGAATTGTTGGAAGGATTCGATGGTACGTTCCCTGCCGACCCACAGCAGGCGGATGATGCCCTGGTCGATTTGGTAGACCAGCGTCAGATATTTGTGGCCTTTGGCGTATTGGATTTCATCCACACCGATGGCGCGGATCGGTGCCAGCGCGCGATGCTGCAGGCCCCAGCCGACCACATACTCGACGGCGAAGCACACCTGATCCCAAGAGGTGTGGAACGCCTCGGCGGTTTCCTGCCAGGAAAGCTTACGCGCCCAGCGGGCCAGAAACAGCATGTAGGCCTTGGTCAACTGGTGCTTCCCATCGCTCCAAGGAACCTCTTCGACCAGCACCGTGCCACAATCGCGGCACTGGACGCGCCGCATGCTATACAGGAAAAATACCAAAATTCCCCAGAAGGGGATGAACTCGAAGCGTCGTTCGGGAAGGTGATCGTAACCCGGGGCCGGCTTGTGGCAGCCCGAGCAGACCGCCGCCGATCCGGCCCGCGGCCGGACCTGCACCTCAATGCTTTTCTGGTCCGGGCCGAAGCGGGCATGCTGGTAGACGAATCCCCGGTGGTGGTGGCAGACGTTTAGAATCGTAGTCACGTCCATGGCGCGAATGATCTCGAAGGCGAAGACTCCCAGCGTAACTCGCACCAACACATCGGCGCCGTCCCCCGACCCTTCCGCCTACTGCCGCGATCTGGAAAACTGGCCGCGCTCGTGGATGGGGTTGGACAAAGACCTGCCACCGGGGGAAGCGCTGCTGGCATGCTTCCGGCCATTCCTCGCGCATCTGGCATCGTCGAGTCTATCCCGGAAGACCATCCGCAAACACGTGGACAACCTATGGATGCTGGGCGGAGAGATTATCCGCGACCTGAATGAAGACCCCTCCCTGAGAAGGGTTGCAGCCGACCGTCTTCTGCGCGATGTGATCTATGAGGATGGCGGCCCGCTGCTTTATCACGGCTCGGAGGAGGAGCAGCGCTCCTTCGACTCGACCTGCCGCAAACTCCACCGCTTCC
>JBEKOS010000353.1:0-5302 GCA_049521535.1 Terriglobales bacterium
ATATAGGTCCCTGAAGCCACCCGAGCCTCAAAGGCGACGCAGTCGTTCTCCATTGAAAGTAGATTGAATTCCTTGATTTCCACGGTTGTCGGTTTCAATTCGTCCTCAGCCAGCTTGCCTATTCTTGCCAGCTTGTACGCCGGGACGCCCCGAATCTTTTTTGCGGAGAAGGGCGGCGGCGTTTGTTGAATCGGGCCCCGAAAGCGAGGGGCAAGATTGCAGACTTCGTCCAAGCTCGGGCGGGCAGACGAAATCGGCGTCGTTGGCTCGCCATCTGCGTCGTAGGTTGTGGTTGCAAAGCCGAAGCGAATGTGGCCCCGATAAGTCTTCTCGGCGGATGTATAAAACTGCGCCAGACGCGTGAGCTTGCCGAGTACCAGGGGCAACACGCCAGTCGCCATCGGATCGAGAGTGCCCAAGTGCCCCACAGAACGTTCGCCCAGCAGCTTGCGCACGCGATGCACCACATCGTGGGAAGTCATTCCCTCCGGCTTATCGATTACC
This sequence comes from Terriglobales bacterium, assembly GCA_049521535.1. GTDB lineage: Bacteria > Acidobacteriota > Terriglobia > Terriglobales > Acidobacteriaceae > CAZUCM01. The sequence continues at coordinate 505 of JBEKOS010000353.1, forward strand.
AAGACACCATTCATAAGAGTAAGCCGTCAGCCGTCAGCTATCAGTCGTCAGCAAGTCAATAATGCAGTTACGGCGGATTCGGATTTCCTGTCCGTACAAAATTCCGCGTTAAATTGCATCTGGTATTGTGTTGTGTACAGCGATTTTGCGCCAGCATTGAACCACGACCGATCCCTTCCGGCTCAATGCTGATTGCTGAAGGCTGACAGCTTGAGTTTAGCAAGATGATCCCCATCCGCGACGACGCTCCCCGCTTTGGCACGCCATATGTCAATTATTTCCTGATCGCCGCCAACGTGGTTGTATTCCTGTTCGAGGTGCTGCTGCCTCCGCCACAGCGCGAAGCGCTGATGTTTCAATTCGGGTTTCTTCCGGCCAAGGTCACGGGATTGCTGGCTGGAATGCACACGATTGACACACAGGGACTGGTAATGCAGGTGACCGCCGACAGTGCGCTGGTACCAATCCTCACCTCGATGTTCCTCCATGCGTCCTGGCTGCACCTGATCTTTAACATGTGGTGGCTCTGGATCTTCGGCGACAACGTCGAGGATTATTTAGGCCATTTCCGCTACCTGCTGTTTTATCTGCTTGCCGGATTAGGCGCCGCGACCCTGCACTACATTCTCAATACGAATTCCGTGGTTCCAAGCGTGGGAGCGAGCGGGGCAATCGCCGGAGTCATGGGCGCTTACCTTGTCCTATTTCCGACAGCGCGAGTCCTCACTCTGGTTCCCCTCATTGTGTTCATTACATTCATTCACCTGCCTGCCTGGCTGGTGCTCGGCTTTTGGTTTGTTCTGCAATTTCTGAGTGGCGCCGCCACCTCGATTGCCTACTCGAATCAATCCTCCGGAGGCGTGGCATTCTGGGCCCATGTCGGGGGTTTTCTCAGCGGAATTGGCCTGATCAAGCTCTTCCCTACCCGCCCACGGCGATACCGAGTGGGTGCGTGGTATGGATGAGAACAGCAATCAGCACTCAGCCAAAGAAGAAAAGCATCTGTTCGGCTGATTCGGCTGTTTGCTGACGGCTGACTGCTTAATGTTTCCTTACAGCTTCCCCGTCGTCGATCCCAGAACAAGTTCCTCTAAAGTGATATTTTCTGGAAGGGTAATGGCGTTCAGGGTAGCGCGCGCGATTACCTCCGGCGACATCATGCGATCGCGCGGAGCATCGCGCCAGAAGCGATTCCACATGTCGGTATCGGTAGCGCCGGGATAAAGGCCGATCACGCGAATTCCATGTTCCCTGAGCTCTTCGCGCAGCGTGTCGGTGAACCCTTTGGCACCATGTTTGCCGGCGACGTACGCTGCCTGCCCGGCGAATGGCTGTCTGGCTGCCACTGACAGGTTGTTCACGACCACTCCCCCGCGGTGCATCAGCGGCAGCGCGGCCCGCGTGCACAGAAACACTCCAGTCAGGTTGGTATCGATCACGTCGCGCCACGCATTCACGTCCAACGAGGCGACCGGACCGGATGGAGCAGCTATGCCGGCGTTGTTGACCAGGATATCGACCTTTCCGAATTGGGTCTTCACCGCCGTGAAGAACTGTGCGACAGAGTCTGCATCTCGAACATCGCAATAGCTTACAAAAACGTCGGTGCTGTGCTGCTGCGCAATTTCATCGCCCCGCTGCAATAGATTCGAGCGCGCACAGATAGCCAAGGCACAGCCAGCTTCCGCAAAGCATTCCGCCATGGCCTGGCCGATGCCGCGGCCAGCGCCGGTGATCACAGCGAATTTTCCCTCAAAGGGTCGGGCAGGTCGTTTGGACATCTTGATCTAAATTAAACTGCCGTTGGCCCGTCCGTGGATGAGTGAAAGGAACTCATCGCGCGTGCGCTTGGAAGATCGGAATGCTCCCAGCATGGCGGAGGTTACTGCAGCCGAGTGTTGTTTCTCCACTCCGCGCATCATCATGCAGAGGTGCCGAGCCTCAATCACGACGCCCACGCCGAGGGGCCGAATTGCAGTTCGAATGGCTTCGGCAATTTGTGTGGTCAAGCGTTCCTGTACCTGCAGGCGGCGGGCAAAGCAATCGACCAGGCGCGGAATCTTGCTGAGGCCGATCACCTTGCCCTTGGGTATATAGGCAACGTGCACTTTTCCAAAAAATGGCAGCAGATGGTGTTCGCAAAGACTGAACATTTCAATGTCCTTCACCATTACCATCTCGTCATAACTAACGCGGAACAGCGCTCCCCGCAGGATTGCCTGCGGATCTTCCTGGCAGCCTTTGGTCAGGAATTCAAAGGACCGCTTTACGCGCTCAGGAGTTCGCAAAAGGCCCTCGCGGCGGGGATCCTCTCCGACGCGGATCAGCACCTCTCGCACCAATTCTTCAAGGCTGGCGCTCGCCAAGCCGCCACCAGAGTCGTTTCTCCTTGCCTTCATTTTTTGACCTTGATCCAAATGCCCTGTTAATGCCGGATTTCACTACCGCCGGCGTATTCGAACGAGTTTTGCGGAGTTTCTTCGAGTTTCACCCAGTCCACATGGGCTGCGTGGTAGCTGCCTTCCAGCAGCCTGAAAATCTCCGCTGCCAGGTTTTCGCTGGTGGGCACCTGAGATGCAAAATTGGCCACCAGGTTCAGGTTTTCATGATCAAAGCGCTCCAGCACCTCCCGAGTGACCGCGGCATCGAGTTCTCCCAGATCACAGACCATCCCGGTGACGGTGCTCAGCGGTCCGCTAACGGTGACGTCCAGGACGTAGTTGTGTCCGTGCCCGTGGGGGTTGTTGCACTTGCCGTAAACCTCACGGTTCTCCTCGGAGGAAAGCTCATCATTGTGCAGCCGGTGTGATGCCGAGAAGCGATACCGCCGGGTCAGGTAAACTTTCACGTTACTCCTCGCCGAAGTAATCCACAAACAGATCGTGCGACTCGAACACTCGCACACGATGCAGCGAAGCTGCGCCGATGTTGGCTTGCAACCGCTTCCAGACCGCGATTGCGATGTTCTCCGTGGTGGGAATCTGGTGCTGGAATTCCGGCACCTCCCGATTCAGGAATCGATGATCGAGCGCATCCAGGACCTCACGATTCAATACGACTTTCAGGTCCTTCAAATCGACGACAAACCCCGTGCGCTGGTCGACCTCTCCCTTCACGGTTACTTCAACCGTGTAGTTGTGGCCGTGGCCGTTAGGATTGTTGCACTTGCCGAAAAGACGGCGGTTCTCATCAGCAGACAAGTCCGGATTGTGGTAATAGTGTGATGCTGAAAACTCACACTTGCGCGTCAAATAAACCATGTCTCGTCATCCAAACATGCTCTAACTGCAGATCGAAGCGGATTCAGACCGATGGCCGCAGATCTCGTATGAGTTCATGTTCCAGCCATGGCGTTCGAACTCCGCGCGAGTCCGTCTAAATCTGTTTGTATCCGCGGTCGAGTTCTTTCACGCTTGAGCCCGCGTACTTCCGCCCTTTCCAGGTAATAGTTCCCTTCTCTTGACAGATTCGCGAACGCATTAAAAGATACGTAAATAACGGCAACCCGAACGGCGCAATCGCAGTGGAAAGCGGGTCGAAATGAGCTTTCCTCACCCGCGAATAGAGGCGCACCCACAACGGCGCAGACAGCACCGCAGTAGTGATCGCCAGTTTAGGTTTGCGTTGCCTGCCGGCATTTACAGTGGCCACCAGAGCACCGACCGTCCCGATAAATTCAAGAATGCGGCGTCTTGCCAGGCCGGTCGTGTCTGGAAACAACAGTGCGAGGTTTTTTGACCAGCCTTCGTGCATTTGCGAAAAGCTTCGATACATCCGGGTTTTGACGGCATCTCCCCCAAAGCGGAAAAATAACCTCCGGCCGGAGCACTTCACTCGTCGTGCCAGAGCTACATCTTCCAACAGATCGGCAGCAACCGCTGCGTGCCTGCCGGCGGCTTCGTAGGCTTCGCGAGTAATCAGGAGATACTGCCCGTTCGCTGCCGCGACGAGCGACTTCGGATCGCTGACTTCGACGGGCGGGTAGGCGCCTGCGAGTTCGGCAAAAATCAACGGCATGAGCGCCCGCTCGAGGATTCCATGCACCTCTTGTTCGGGTGAATACGAAAGCAATGAAGCACCATGCGACTGCGCCTCGGCGAGTGCCCGAGCCAGCGAGCCTGGACGGTGAACCGTGTCCGCATCGGTAAACAGCAACCAATCGCCGCGGGAGACGTCCGCGCCCTTTTGGCAGGCATGGGCCTTTCCATGCCAACCTGGCGGTAGTGCGCCGGCGTCGATAACCTGAACCCCCGGCGTGGCGGACTGGAGGCCGGCAGTGCGCGCGAAGGATTCGGCGATGGCATGGGTTCGATCGGCAGAGGCGTCATTCACGACAATAATTTCGTAAGTAACTCCGGCCTGAGCCACCAGCGACCGCAGGCATTGGCCTAGCGAAGCCTCCTCATTACGTGCGGGAATGATGACGGATACGAGCGGCCTTACCGACGCACTTGCGGGCAAATTCTCCATAACAAATCGAATACTATAGGAATTTGACAATCCTCATGAGAATCAAGCTGCTCACTGCTGTTGCCTTGCTGCTGGTTGCGGCCTGCCTTGCGGGCTGCTATCGCGGCTCGAGACCTGCGGGAATCAATCGTCCTGCGCCTGACTTCACCATCACCGACGGCGATCGCACCGTGTCCCTGCACGACCTCAAAGGAAAGGTCGTCGCTTTAAATTTCTGGGCGACGTGGTGTCCTCCCTGCGTGGAAGAGATGCCTTCGCTCGTTGCCATGCAACAGAAACTGAAGGATCAGGTCACGGTTCTGGCTGTCAGCATCGACGTGGACGATGA
>JBEKOS010000354.1:0-5259 GCA_049521535.1 Terriglobales bacterium
CGCAGCGCGCCTGTCGTAGCGATGGTGTAGGCCACCGACCTCCGGGATCTCTGCGATCTCTCCAGCCTCCGGCCCCGGCACGACGCGAGGTGTGGGAGCGTCCGTGGCTAAGGATAGGTGAGTTCTCGAAACCAGATAGTAATCGAAATAACTTTTCAGGATTTGTCGCAGATGTTTCTCTCCCAGCACAATCATGTGATCTAAGCACTCGCGCCGGATGGAGCCCACCAGCCTTTCCGCAAACGGGTTTTGCCAAGGGCTTTGCGGTGCTGTCAGGACTTCGGTGATGTCCATGTCTCTGAGGTTATTCCGGAAACATTCCCCGTAGATCTGGTCCCGATCTCGGATCAAATATCGTGGTGCCGAGTCTTCCGGGAACGCTTCCAGGATTTGCCGAGTGGCCCAAGCCGCCGTCGGATGTTCGGTCACGTTGAAATGCACCACTCTGCGCCGACGATGGGCCAAAACCACCAAAACGAACAGAACCCGAAAGGTGGCGGTGGGCACCGTAAAGAAATCGATGGAAACCAGTTGGTTTAGATGGTTGTCGAGGAACGCCTTCCAGGTTTGAGAAGGAGGTCGACGCTTTCTGGGGAGGAGTCGCGACACGGTTCGTTCCGAAATGGGGATACCCAGCTTGAGCAACTCCCCGTGGATGCGGGGCGCTCCCCAAAGTGGGTTGGCAACTGCCATCTTCAGGATCAGAGCTCTAATCGCAGGGCTGGCTTCTGGACGGCCGCATTTTCGCCTGGAAATCCAGCTCCAGAACAGGCGAAAGCCCTTGCGATGCCAGGCCACGACTGTCTCTGGCCTTACGATAACCAGCGCTCGGTGCCAATCCTTCCAACTCCTAGACAGCCACACCCAAAAAAAGCGATCCGTCCTTCGCAGCCGAGGCCGCGGGCACTTGCGCTTGAACACAGCCAGTTGTTGCCGAAGGGCAAGGTTCTCTAGGGCGATATCTCGGAGGCAAGCGGGCGAAACGAGGAGACGAAGCAGCGAACCAAGCAGCGCGAACATGGCGTTTAGGGTGAGGGCCGACACGGGAAAATGTCAATTGTTTTCAGCCTGATGCGGTTTTGGCGAAGGACAACGTCCGCGCCAATTTTCTTAAGCGATCCGTATTGAGTTCAGTCGCCCCCTGCCTCAAATCGAGGCACTCCCACGTTTTTGGACACCGCTGTGACGGCTCGTTCGGCGAGAGTAAGTTCTTTAGTCCCCCCTAACCTCTTCAATACACAGGTGATCCATGGAGGACTCGCGGCTCCTAGAGATTGGCCCACCCTGTGCTTTATCTTCATGTCGAGGACGGAAGATATTCCACCTGCGAGGCATTATGAAAACTCCCATCGACGGAGACACTCACCTAAGTGAGTATGGCGAAGCCTTACAACACTTAAGTCATAGCGCAATAGATTTAAAAGAAAGCATGCGACTTGCCCCACCCATTGCTCACTGGTTTGCGCTTCACACTTATTCTCGACACGAAAAACGCGTCCACCAGGATCTAGGTCTCCGCGCGATTGAGTCTTTTCTTCCCCTCTACGAGACGGTGCACCGTTGGAAAAATGGCTGCAAGGTGCGCGTCGAGCTGCCCTTGTTCCCCGGCTACCTCTTTGTCAGGATCGATCCCCGCGAACGCTTCAAGGCCTTAAGTATTCCCGGTGCGATATCCATCGTGGGTTCTCTAAATGGTCCATGGCCTTTGCCGGATGCGGAAATCGTGAGCCTCCGCGCCAGTCTCCAGTCGTGCAAGTTTGAACCTCACCCCTACTTGGCAGTTGGCCAGAAAGTGCGGATCAAGTCCGGCCCGCTCGCGGCGATGACGGGATTTCTGGTACGCCAATCCGGGGGGTTGCGAGTTGTACTTTGCGTGGACCTGATCCAGCAGGCCGCCGCAGTCGAAGTGGACGTCGATGACGTGGAGGCTATTGGCCCTGCGCCAAGCGGATTAGAGGCGTAATCAGTATTGGTCATCTCCCCCTGCGGGAATTTCCCGGGACCGCAATCGGATCGACGGAAGCATCAGCATAGTTTCAGGTGAATCCCTGCAATAAGCAGGCGACACCATCATCCATACCAAACAACAATCCCTAACACCGACCTCCATGGGGAATTACCTGCTCGGCATCATTCGGGCGTTTACATGCCGAAGCACGGTCTGGGGCTCGCAGCGGTCCATAATGCCGGGATTCGTCGCTAGCCTCAATTGTGTTCATTTCACGGGGTAGGAGCCCTCAATGAGTTCAATCGCGTCGATTGGCCAATACGAAGAGACTTCGCCAAGCGAACGGCGGGAGCAAAACAGGAGATGGCATCTCCCCACTGTCCAAGGTGCCATGCTCCCGCACAAATTGTTTCTCGTTGCTGACCTGTGCCTGGTATGGATGAGCGCAGGAATTGCGCACCTCGGCTTGCTCTCGGTTGCCCGTGGCTTGGAGAATTCGTGGGCACAGCAATTTCCCGGGACAGGGCCCCTCGGTTTCATGTTTCTGTTTTCCGTGTTGGTGGTTATGTTTGCCGATTTGCGCGGCTTGTACGATTTCTCGCGGAAGAAGCGTTACCGGGAAGATCTCAAACTTCTGGCCGACTCGGTTATATGCGCTGGAATTGTCATCGGCACCGGACTGTATCTCGGCGGCGGCAGAGCCAGTTCCGCTGCTGCATTCATCTTGCCCGTAGTTCTCACGTGGATTTCCATGGCAGTTTGGCGGAGGTTCATTCGTTCTCAGTCCATCCCCGGTCTCACGGAGAAGCGGAATGTTCTGATCGTGGGATACGGTCGCATTGCGCATCTTGAGGCCGGTGAACTGCATGATTGCAATGTCGTCTGTTTCGGCGAGGAAAGGATTGGGAACCAACTCGCTGGTCTTAGAGAAGGGTGTGTGCTCCATTTCGATGGAGCTTGCCTCCCCACGTGCTTTCTGTTTTGTTCCACGCCCTGAATTTTATTTCCCTCATACGTTAACCAAACCACAGCCACAGCATCCCGCAAGGGACCCTTATGAGGACGGTCGGAGGGAGAGGAGTTTCCCCTCCATCCCCTGTATTTATGCGGGAAAATCGTCAACTGGAACGCAAATGGCACACGCATTCCTGTAAGTATTTTATAATAAACGAATTAGATTGGCGGAGGGAGAGGGATTCGAACCCCCGAGCCCCTTTCGAGGCTAACGGTTTTCAAGACCGCCGGTTTCAACCGCTCACCCATCCCTCCGCGCGAGGTTTTGCCATTCCTTGCGGGCGACGCCATAGGTGAGTCTCTTAAGAGACTACCATATTTCCATCGCTCCTCCGTCATTAGTCTCCAACGGGGGCGGGGTTCCGTCAAAGTCGATTGGGTTGCAAGGGGGCTATGCGCGGATGATGCCTGCGGAGCTCTGTAGGTATGCTGGACGCTGGACTTTGACGGAGCCCTGCTAACGGGGGGAAGTGTTCCGTTCCCATTTCCGATGTGATCATCAAGCTTCGCCCTCTGGGAGACCTGTCGTCGGCATAGGTTTGATCGCAACCCGCGCTCACGGGCTTTGCCACTACGTATACCCGCGATCCCTTTTGCCCGGCCCTCTCCATACGATATACTTCGGCCCATACTTTCGCAGGAGGTTCTTGATGCGGCGTTTCATCCTGAGCATGAGCGCGTGTCTGGCGGCTGTCTTGGTCGTGGCCCAAGCAGTAGATCCGGTGCCGATGGCTGCGACGGATTCCACCACCCCGCTCGACGGTTTTTCCGCAGTCTCCGCGCGCGCGGAACGCGATTGGGAGAGCAAATTCCGCGGCTTCCCCAGCCCCGCCAAACTGCGCAGCTACATGCAGCGAATCTCCTCGCGCCCGCACCACGTGGGCACCGACTATGATCGTGTCAATGCGGAGTGGATCCTTTCGCTCTTCCAGCAATGGGGGTGGGACGCGCACATCGAGACCTTTGATGTCCTCTTCCCCACACCCAAGGATCGTCTGGTGGAACTGATTGCGCCCTCGCATTTCAAGGCGACACTGGAAGAACCTACGGTGGCGGGCGATCCGACCACGGACCAGCATGCCGAGCAACTGCCCTCTTACAATGCCTATTCGATCGATGGTGACGTCACCGCGCCACTTGTCTACGTCAATTACGGTATCCCCGAGGATTACGAACAATTGGAGCGTTTAGGCATCTCCGTGAAGGGAGCCATTGTCGTGGCGCGCTATGGCATGTCGTGGCGCGGCATCAAACCTAAGGTTGCGGCTGAGCACGGCGCCGTGGGCTGCATCATTTATTCCGATCCGCATGAAGATGGCTATTTCCGCGGTGACACTTTTCCCGTCGGCGCCTGGCGCCCACTTCATGGCGTGCAACGCGGCAGCGTGATGGACATGGTGCTTTATCCAGGCGACCCCCTCACCCCCGGCGTCGGCGCCACCAAGCAAGCCCAGCGCCTGCCGCTGGCGGAAGCCAAGACCCTCACCAAGATTCCGGTGCTGCCCATCGCTTATGGCGACGCCGAGCCCCTGCTGGCCGCCTTGCGCGGCCCGGTGGCGCCGGAAGCCTGGCGCGGTTCGCTGGCCTTGACCTACCACGTCGGTCCTGGACCTGCCCAAGTGCATTTGAAAGTGCAATCCAACTGGGACACCAAAACCCTCAATGATGTCATCGCCCGGATTCCTGGCGCCGATTCCCCCGACGAATGGGTCGTGCGCGGCAATCACGAGGATGCCTGGGTGAATGGCGCGGAAGATCCCGTCTCCGCGCTGGTGGATGAGCTGGAAGAAGCGCGCTCCATGGGTGAACTGCTGAAGCAAGGCTGGAAGCCGCGCCGCACCATCGTCTATTGCGTGTGGGACGGCGAGGAGCCGGGGCTGCTCGGCTCCACGGAGTGGGGCGAGGAGCATGCCGACGAACTTCGCCAGCACGCGACGGTTTACCTCAACACGGACGCGAATGGCCGCGGCTACCTTTTTGCCGGGGGCTCGCACACGCTAGAAAAGTTTATGAATGGCGTGGAGCGCGACATTGAGGATCCGGAAACGAACCTTTCGGTTTGGAAACGCAACCAGCTTCGCTTGATTGGCGGCGCTGCGCCCGAACAACGCCAGGAAGCCCGCACCCGTCCGGATTTGCGGCTGAGCGCGCTCGGTTCGGGATCGGATTATACGGTCTTCGTCGATCATCTCGGCATCGCCTCGCTCGATCTTGGCTATGGGGGCGAAGACGGCGGCGGTATCTACCATTCAATTTACGATGACTTTTACTGGTATTCGCACTTTAGCGATACCGAC
>JBEKOS010000355.1:0-7595 GCA_049521535.1 Terriglobales bacterium
TTGTCGACGAGTTGCACATCGACCATCTGTCCCGCGAGCAGGATTTCTTCATTCGTGGAGAGCGCGCTTGTGGAGGTGTCGTACAACTGCAAACGGCTGTTCTCGACTACATATACAAGATTCTGGTTGCTGATCGCCGCCATGCCGGTAATTCCCGGCGGCGTAACCCCGGTCCCGGCAAGCTGTGCCGGTGTGATCACCGCAGTGTTTGTGCTGGTATCGAAGATGGTCAGGCAGCCGGTTGGCGGGCTGGCTGCCGGACCATTGGTACAATAAATCGACCCTACAAATAACTTGTCGTTGGTTGCCGATACCATGCGAGTGTGATATCCATCGCTGATTGAGATTCCGGCCATAGACCGGACCGGCGTTCCGCTGCTTACGTCAAACACGTCCAATTTGCCCGCCCCAAAGCCTAATGCTCCTCCCGGACTTCCCGCAACATAAAGGGTTGAGCCATTGAGAAAGCCGATGGTGGCTGCTGACGCTGGAACCGCAGAGAACGTGTTCTCCACCGGCGTTGAACTCTGAACTGAGCCGAACTGGCTCATGCTGAGCGGTTGCACGCTGGCGTTAGTGCCACCGCATTCAGGTCCGCAGTTCATGATGTAGGCCGTTGTGTCATCGCTGCTGAATACGCCCCAAGCCGCCTGGTCAAAACCACAAACCGGCGTCACTGTCTGCGTGCCAATATCAATCACCGTCATTGCCGAGCCGGTCAGCGTTCCCCCCGTACACGGTGTTGAGTACATATCGCTGAAGACCAGCAGCTTGGTGCCCGAATGATCCATCACCATGTAATGCGCCCTCGGCACTCCAATGGTTGTGTAAAGCACCGAACTGGTCAGGTTCAGCACTGCCACTTCGCCGAGTTCAGTTTGCGGGGACACTGCGGGCGCATTGCGCATTGCGGCAAAGCCGGTTGATGCATTTACTGCGATCAGGCTTTGTGCGGTATCAGGCAGGGAAATTGTGTCCGTTGTGGACTCGCTGGAGTTGGTGATCACCGTGATCTCATTCACGAGGTTGTAGACCAGCGTGACCGTAAGATCCGGGGACACTGCCATCATCGCGGGCTCGATCCCGGCGCTGATGGTGCTGGTTGAGGGCTTATGATTATTGACGTTGATAATCTGTACTACACCCAATGGCTGAGCGCTTCCGCCAAATGAATTGATCACAAACGCACGGTTGGTCAGGCCGCTGGGCGGCAACTTGGTAGAGCTGCATCCACTGATGAGAGCCAGGAGGATCATGCAGTGCGCTGACATCAGGCTCTTCAGTAATGACCGGTTCAGCATCAACACGCAAGTATAACAAAGCCAGAATGATAAAATGCCTTTACACCAAGCCTCTCGAGGCTAGACGAAAAGACGAAAAAAGGAAACAGCCTGAATGCCTGAAGATTTTCTCGCCCGTCTGTCGCGCGGTCCCGTTTTAGCTGACGGAGCCATGGGAACGTTGCTGTACGCAAAGGGTATATTCATAAACCGTTGTTACGACGAGCTTAATCTGTCGCAACCAGACCTGATTCGCGAGATTCATCACGAGTACCTGCAAGCCGGCGCTGAAATTATTGAGACCAACACCTTTGGCGCAAATTCCTTTCGTCTGGCCAGGCATGGCTTGGTAGACCGCTTGCGCGACATCAACCTCGCCGGCGTCAGTCTGGCCCGCGAATCGTCCAAGGCTTTCAGTGCCTATATTGCCGGCGCTGTAGGGCCTCTGGGATTGCGTATTGAACCTCTGGGAAAGACCAGCTTTGCCGAGGCTCGTGATGCATTTCGTCGGCAAATCGCCGCCCTCGCCGAAGGCGGAGTGGACCTGTTGGTGCTTGAAACCTTTGGCTACCTCGAAGAACTGCATCAGGCGCTGCTGGCAGCACGAGACGTCGATCCTAAGATCCCGGTGATCGCCCAGGTGACCATCGATGAAGAGGGCGACTGTTTAGATGGCGCCACGCCGGAAACTTTCTGTGAAAAGCTTACTGCCTGGGGCGCGGATGTGGTGGGCATCAATTGCAGTGTGGGTCCGGTGGCTATGCTGGACGCAATCGAACGGGTCGCAAAGATCACGACGCGGCCATTGTCCGTTCAGCCCAACGCCGGACCTCCGAGCAACGTCGAAGGCCGCAATATTTACATGTGCTCGCCGGAGTACATGGCCAACTATGCCCGCAGCTTCCTGGCTGCCGGCGCAAGGGTGGTCGGCGGCTGCTGCGGAACCACTCCGGAGCATATCCACGCAATGAAGTCGGAAATGCGTGCCGGAGGAGCGCGAGCCTTAGCCGCATCCGGCGTTACGGCAAGCAAGGCGAAAGCGGAAGCACTGCCTACCCTGCCGCTGGCGGAGCGCTCGCGGGTGGCGTCGAAGCTCGCACGCGGCGAGTTTGTCACCATGGTCGAGATTGTCCCTCCGCGCGGAATTGAGGCAAAGAAGGAGATCGAGGGTGCGCTCTTTCTCCAGTCGGTCGGCGTTGACGCAATCAACATTCCCGACTCGCCTCGCGCTTCGGCCCGCATGAGCAACCAGGCACTTTCCATCCTGGTCCAGCAAAAGGTGGGCATTGAGATCGTGCTGCACTACACCTGCCGGGACCGCAATGTGCTTAGTATCCAGTCTGACTTGCTCGGCGCGGCTGCGGTCGGCATTCGCAACCTGATTTGCATAACCGGTGATCCGCCACGGCTCGGAAATTACCCTGATGCGACCGCGGTTTTCGATGTGGACGCCATTGGATTGGTTAACATTGTCCATAATCTCAACCAGGGCCTTGACATCGGCGGAAATGGCATCGGCGCTGCCACGCCTTTCGTGATTGGCGTAGGTGCGAATCCCGGCGCACCAAACATTGAGGAGGAAATCCGCCGCTTCGAGTACAAGGTGGAAGCCGGAGCGGAATACTGCGTCACCCAGCCGGTCTTCGATCTCGACCTCCTGGATAATTTCGTCAAGCGCACCCTTCATTGCCGCATTCCCATCATCGCCGGCATATGGCCGCTCACCAGCGCCCGCAATGCGGAATTCATGAAGAATGAACTGCGCGTAGCCATTCCCGACGCCATCATGCACCGCATGGAATGCGTCAGTAGCGCAGATGCAGCTCGCGCCGAGGGCCTGGCCATCGCTCGTGAAATGCTCGTGGCCGTGAAGGACAAGCTGCAGGGCGTACAGATTAGCGCTCCATTCGGGCGGTATGTTTACGCAGTCGAGGTTCTGGAAGGCTTGCAGTCTTCGGGGGCACAGGCAGATTGAGAAATTGGACAATTGCGAAATTGAGTTATTGAGAATCGTCGGCAAGTTATTGGAAAGAACCTGGTCTGGCGCTTTCGCCGCGGAATCGTCCGCTGATTTAAAATCTGGTGCAAGGGGAATTGCATGCCGAAGTTCGAGGAAGGGCTTCAGCGCCTGGAAAAAATCGTAAAGGAACTTGAAAAGGGCGAGGTTCCTCTGGAACGCGCCCTCACGCTATTCGAGGAAGGCATGCAGCTCTCCAACTCCTGCCGCAAGGAACTGGAGGAGGCAGAAGGAAAGGTCGAAATCCTGCTCAAGCAAAACGGCAAACTCCAGCCTGAACCTTTCCCGACCGAAACCCTGAAATAGCCCCTCCTCGCGGCTTGGGAACGCATTCCCGTATGCGGCCCTTAAAGCTCTCTGGCCTGCCCCGCCGACGGGTTTTTGCGGGCTGATCTTACGAGGACTTTGTGATCGGATGCGGCAATAGCTATTACTAACCTTAGTTACCAAAGTTCACACAATTTACATATGGCCCGGAATATAATCGCCTCAACTAAGCTAAGTAGCTTAGTTGAGGAGTTCAATCATGCCGACCGTTACGATTCTTCTCGCTGAGCAAGACCTCGTTGCGGCGTGCTCGCTGGCCGCGTCACTCGACTCACAGTTCTGCTCGCTCAGAGTATTTGCTTCAGTTGATGTGCTAAGGGCAGCAATTCCGCAATCACATGCTGATGCCGTAGTCGCCGATCTGGAGACGATCAGTTTGGCGGAGGTTTCCCGATTACGCCGCGATTTCGGATTGCCGGTGATCTGTACTCACCGGATTCCGGACGATGAACTTTGGACGGCAGCAATTGAAGCCGGCGCCAACGACGTTTGTGTGAAAACGGACGTACTTGCTTTGCGGCGTGCCATCACTCGCACCGGCCCTACTGCACGCCCTCTTGCCGCATAAGAATTGACGACTGTTGTTATACTGCCTTTTCATGCTCACCGAAACACTGGAGCAAGGGCGCGGCATGGCAGACGCCGCCTTGGAACGACTGCTGCCGCCGGCCGGTCAATTTCCCGTTTCCATCCATCAGGCTATGCGCCACAGCGTATTCGCAGGCGGCAAGCGCCTGCGCCCGATTCTTTGCATGGAGTCGGCGAGGATGATTGCCGGGCGTCTTCCAGCCGGGATCGATGAACTGGGAGCGGCACTGGAGATGCTGCACACTTACTCGCTGATCCACGACGACCTCCCGGCCCTCGACAATGACGCTCTTCGGAGGGGCCGCCCCACCTGCCACAAGATATTCGGCGAGGCCATTGCCATCCTTGCGGGCGACGCGTTGCAGACCTATGCTTACGACGTGCTGGCCCGGTTAAAGTGTTCGGCTGAAGCCAGGGTACGGATCATTGCAGAAACCGCTTATGCCACCGGGACAATTGACGGCATGATCGGCGGGCAGGTAGCAGATCTCCAAGCCGAGCACCAGCGCCCGGACGCACTGACGCTTGAGTACATTCATCGCTCCAAGACCGGCGCTCTGATCACGGCAAGCCTGATGACCGGCGCGATATATGCGGATGCCTCTCGTGAACAACTCGGGCTCGTCCGCCAATTCGGGGCCCTCGCCGGCCTGGCTTTCCAGATTGCGGACGACATTCTCGACGTGACCCAGACCTCCGAACAACTCGGGAAGACAGCAGGCAAGGACACGGCCGCAGAGAAGGTGACTTATCCCTCGTTGTACGGCCTGGAAGTGTCGGCGCGAAAAGCCACTGAGTTGACGAATCAGGCCTGCGCTCAACTGGATTCCTTTGGCGCGGGCAGTTCCACACTCAATGAATTGGCTCGATTCCTGGTGGAACGGAAAAATTAGGTGCCGAACTTGCCCGTTTCGAACGCTCCAATTGACATTCTCGCCATTGCCGCCCATCGCGACGACGCCGAACAGACCTGCGGCGGCACCTTGCTGAAAATGGTTCAGCTAGGACATTGCACCGGTATTCTCGACCTTACGCGGGGCGAAATGGGGACGCGCGGATCGGCTGCAAATCGCGCCCGGGAGGCGGAGGCAGCGGCGCGCATCCTGCAGGTATCCTGGCGGCACGCGCTCGACATTCCCGATGGGCGGGTGGAGAACACCTGGGAGAACCGTCTGAAGCTGGCCCGCATCATCCGCGAAACTCGCCCTCGCGTGGTCATTCTGCCCTACTGGCAGGGACGCCATCCCGACCATTACACGGCTTCCACTCTCGGATACGAAGCCTGCTTTCTTGCCGGTTTGTCCAAGTTGGACCTCTCCAAACTGCAACTTCAAACTGAACCGGCGACGCCCGCACTTCCAAGCAAGGAATCACCTCCGGCGCCTCATCGTCCGTTCAAGATCATCTATGCCACTCTGTACTGCGACATCCGCCCATCGTTCGTGGTGGACATCACGGAGCAGTTCGAGACGCGGCTGAAAGCCCTGTTCGCATACGAATCGCAATACAGCGATCAGGAGGCAGGTGGTGATATCTTTCCTGCCCACAGCGAGATTCGTACGCGTATTCAGGCCATGGCGCGATTCTACGGCCTCCTGGCAGGAGTCACCTACGCGGAACCGTTTCTGCAAAAGGAAGTTGGGCTGGTTGAAGACATCACAGCCATTCCTGTCAAATCCTTATAGGCAATTTCTGCCGTCCGGCGCCACACGTTCGAGGAGAATTCAGGCTCTGCTTGACATGGGCCTCGCTACGGCCTGGGAGTCTGTTGGGGATAGATTTTTGTGTGTTCATAATCAACAACTTACGAAATCTACATATTTTTTAAATAGTCGATTGTAAATCGCTTATCAAACCGTAAACCCTTATTTCCGACAGGCTCCTAGGAGTCTGTCGAGAATAGCGGATTGAGGACCGACGATTTGTTAGCCGATCCTTTTCGCTGCCTCGAAGTTTTCGCGCCAGACCGCCTTGGTGCCTCCGATTTCCTCTTTGCCGCGCCTGGAAAGGATCACACTGGGGCTGGCGGAGCCCCGACTGTGCCTCCTTAGGTCGCCGGCAGGGCCGTTGCGTAGCGGAACAGCTTCAGCAGGTTGTGCGTAAGACAGATCAGCGTCCATTCCGCACCCACTTGGGCTAAGCCGCGCAAGAGAAACGCCGGAACCGTCGCCGTTCCTTGATCTGTCCGAATACCGGCTCCACGATCGCTTTCCGCATGCGATAGACATTCTGCCCCGCTGCCGTCTTCAACTTGTGCTGCATGCGCTCCCGGGAGGACATGGGACCATGGCCCGGCGGGGCCTCGTCGGCAACCGACTCCCTCGCCACCCCATGTCTTTGTCTCCCCGTGGCGACATACAGATCAATCCCCTGCACCCGCTCATCCTCGACCTGCGCCGCATTCCAGTAACCCGCATCGGCACTCGCCGCCTTCGGCTTGGCGCCCGCATTCTGCTCCACTTGGGCCAACATCGGCGCCAACTGCTGCGCATCATTGCTCGCTTGACTGACTGCGGCGGCTACGATCACCTGCGCTTCCGCATCCACCACCACCTGCGCGTTGTACCCCTGCACAAAACTCCCCTGGTGACTCCCATCCGGCATGATCCGACTATCCGGGTCGGTAAAGTTACGCTGCGCTCCCGCCGCCGGCACCGCCGCCTCAGGATCGGGAAGCTGCGGCTCCCGCCCCGCCACTTTCTTGCCCGTGCTCGCTTCCTGCTGCCGACGTTCCGCCATCTTGGCTTCCGCGGCCGCCTTCTCCGCTTCCGCTTTCTGCTTGGCTTCCGCTTCTAAAGCCGCTTTGGCCGTCCGGATCTTCTCCAAGCGGCTTTCCCGTCGCGCCAGCTCCGCCGGCAACTCATCGCCCCGCCGCCCCTTTCCAAACTTCTCGTCCTCGGCCGCGTCCACCGCCTCGGCTCGCTGCAGCAGCGCCGCCACTTCCGCTTGCAACTGCTCCTCGCTCGCCTTCATCCGCTCATAGCTCATCGCCTTGTGCTTGCTCGCATTCGCTTGCAGTTTGCTCCCATCCAGGGCCACGTGGCCTAACTTCACTAACCCCGCCTCCTGGCAGAGTCGCAGTACCTGTACAAATTGCTCCCCCACGGTTTTCAACTGCCCTTTGCGAAACTCGCTGATCGTGCTGTGATCCGGATGTTCGTCCCCCGCCAGGTAGCGAAAGGCCACATCTTCGTAGGTCTTGGTCTCGATCTGCCGCGAACTGCTCGTCCCCATGCAATAACCGTACAACAGCAACCGCAGCATCATCGCCGGCGCGTACGCGGCTTGTCCTCGTCCGTCCTTTTCCTCATAGGTGGCATACATGGCCCTCAAATCTAACTGCGCTACTACATCCGCCAGAAAGCGCGCCAAATGCCCCTCCG
>JBEKOS010000356.1:0-5237 GCA_049521535.1 Terriglobales bacterium
CCACCAGGCTGTGCATGGCATTCCGCACCTGCGGTTGTGCGTGCTTGGCAACCGTGTAGGGCAGGGGGGAAAACAGATGACGAGCAAAGTGGAACAGTTCTCCACGGCTGCGTGGAATCGGAATTTGCAGCGGTACGTTGACTACCCGATGGAAGTACGGGCCGAGTTCCCCGTGGCAATCGTTGGGATGTTCCGCATAGAAGGTAAATACCGTGACAGCGTGTTGCTTGGCAAGTTCGCGCAGGATGTGATAGCTGCGGATCTTGCCGCCAACATCCGGCGGCACCAGTCCGCCCGCTTTCACCCAGAGGATTCTCAATAGCGTAGAAGTCAGGAGTCACGAGTCAGAAGTCAGAATCGTTCATTCTGACAGCCGACGTGTCGGCTTCTGAGCTTTTCTCCTTGATCAGCAGAATTTAGCAGTTAGAAGTCCAAAGTCAGAAGACTTCTCGATTCTGCCTTCTGACTCCTAATCTCTGTCTGCTACCTACTTCGCTCCGACCAGGTCGACCAGTACTTGCTCCGGTCGCAACAATCCAGCGATGGACGCACGCTCCACCGCCTTGGTCCCAAGGACAATCACTTCCGACGGATCGATCACTTCGCGCATATCGCCGCAAAGTAGAGACCCGATGTGCGGAATGACCTCTTCGATGAACTGCCGGTTGGAACCCATCAGCCGTCCCAGCGTCACATTGTCGTCCCAGATCTTGATCTCACAGCCTTCGCCGATCAGCCGCTTGATCAGTTGTACCGCAGGGCTTTCGCGCAAATCATCGGTGCCGGCCTTGAAGCTCAGGCCCAGCATGCCGATCTTACGCTTCCCGGTCTGCAGCACCGTATGCAGAGCGCGCTCGATGTGCTCGGCGTTGCTGGGCATGATGGCATCAAGCAACAACAGACGCAAATCGAGCTCCTTGGCCTTGTAGTTGAGGGACCGCAAGTCCTTGGGCAGGCAGGAGCCGCCAAAAGCAAACCCGGGACTCAGGTAGGCGCTGGAGATGTTTAGCTTCTTGTCGGCGGCGAAGATCTTCATTACCTGGCTGGAATCGACTCCCACCTGATCGCAAAACGCGCCGATCTCGTTGGCGAAGGAGATCTTCAGTGCGTGATAGGCGTTGCAGGTGTACTTCACCATTTCCGCCACCGCCAGCGGAGTGGAAAACACCTCGCCCGGAATTTCTGCGTATAACTGCAGAACCCGCTGGGCATCTGCTGGTCGCTTTGCTCCGACAATGGAGAAGGGCGGATGAAAAAAGTCCTTCACCGCCGTGCCTTCCCGCATAAATTCAGGATTCATGCAGGCGGCGAAGTCCTCGCCTTCCTTCTTGCCGCTCTCTGTTTCCAAGGTGGGTATCACGACGGTCTCGATGGTTCCCGGCAGCACCGTACTGCGGATCACGATGGTGTGAAATGAGGGCTTTTTGCGCAGCGCCGCTCCCATCTGCCGGCAAACCTGGCGGATGCTCTGCAGATTCAAGCTGCCGTTACGCTCACTGGGAGTGGCCACGCACACAAACGACAGGTCGCTTTGCTGCAACGCTTCGTCCACGTCACCGCTGGCGCGCAGGGTCCCGGCGGCGCGGGCCCCGGAGATCAACTGGTCCATCTCAGCTTCAACTATGGGGCTGCGCCCGGCATTAATGGCTTCGAGCTTGGCCGGGGCAATGTCGAGTCCAATGACAGAGTTCCCCATCCGCGCAAAACACGCCGCCGTTACGCATCCCACGTATCCAAGCCCGAAAACGCTGATCCTCGCCATTCGCCTCCCGCCGGTAGAACTCTCATTGTATCGATTTCCCGATAAAATACGCCTTAACTCCTGCAATACTGGGAATCGCCGCCCTATGCCTCAAAAGATCGTTCAGATCGGCAATTATCCGCCGCCCATGTGCGGCTGGGCGGTGCAGACCATGCTGCTCGATCGGGAACTGCGCCGCCGCGGGCACGCATCCGCCGTTCTTAACGTCAATGAAAGCCGCAAGATCAAGAGTCCCGAATACGTGGACGTGCAGAGCGGATTCGACTTCGCGCGCAAGGTGTTTCTATTCCTGCTGCGGGGATATCGAATTCAGGCCCACCTGAATGCCGAATCTCCCAAGCTGTACCTGATGGATCTCTACGCTTTGGCGTTGTCGCGCTTGTGGGGACGCCCTGCCGTACTCACCTTTCATGGCGGCCTGCCGCAGAAGTTTTTCCCCAAGGAACGCCCCCGTTGGATGCGATGGGCCTTCCAGTTGATTTTTAGCCTCGCCGGCAGCATGACGTGCGATAGCGAGGAGATCAAAGCGGCACTTGTAAGCTATGGAGTTCCCGACGCTAAAATCGCCGCGATACCCTGCTTCTCCGCTGAGTTACTCGAATTCAAGCCGGTGGCACTGCCTAATGAGGCTCAGAAGTTTCTGCAGACCCGGCAGCCGGTGTTCCTCTGTTACGTGTCCTTCCGCCCGGAGTATCGGTTGGAAGTTCTGCGCGCCGCCATGTCGAAGTTTCGCGAGCGCCATCCGCGCGCGGGCTCTATTTGGCTAGGGTTCCC
This sequence comes from Terriglobales bacterium, assembly GCA_049521535.1. GTDB lineage: Bacteria > Acidobacteriota > Terriglobia > Terriglobales > Acidobacteriaceae > CAZUCM01. The sequence goes on from JBEKOS010000356.1 coordinate 2,537, forward strand.
CAATAAGGAGATGCCGGCGGCAAATGCATTTCTGGAGACCTGGCTGGCAGAGGAGCGGCAAGCGCTGCTGTTGCTCGGAAATCTGAATCACGACGCCTTCCTCACTTTGCTCAGCCGTTGTTATGCCTGCATTCGCACGCCGGCATGTGACGGGATCAGCTCATCCGTATTGGAGGCGTTATCGCTGGGAATTCCGGTTGTGGCCAGTCAGAATGGACGCCGTCCACCGGGAGTGGTGACTTACGCGGAGAAAGACGCTGATGACCTTTGTGCCCAACTGCTGTACTTGATGGAGAATTACGAGTCGGTGAAACGCCGCACCACGCTGCCACCTGCGGCTAACAATACCGAACGCACCGCCGATTGGATCCTCCAAGAGGCAGTCGTCAGTCGTTAGTTGTCAGTCGTCAGTTTCGCGCCGATAGCTTCTGGCGCGGGTCCCCAACTAATCTCCAGGAAGGCAACTAGTCAGCCAGAAAACTTAACTTGTCATCCTGAGCGAAGCGAAGGACCTGTTGTTTAGCCTCTGTGCGCGCGAAAAAAGCAGGTCCTTCGCTTCGCTCAGGATGACAAATCCCTGGGGTCCGCTGAGAATAGAGGTGTGCAGCCGGTCTGGTCACGAATCAAGCGAATGAGCTGGGACGAGGCTGTATTTCGCGCGCGCCAGGAAGTGGCCAAGCGCTGGGATTCCTATGCCTACCCGCGACTCGCACGCACCAGCCGGCGGCCCGGCGACCGTGGTACACCGGGCAGCAACCGCCACGTCGGACATTTCTTTTTCTCGCCAGGCGAACTCGAGAACACAGTTTCCGCCATCAAGAAATCTCTGCCAGAGAGCTTCGCCGGCACCATCGCCGCCGCAGATGCAACATGCCGGCAGCGCTTCGATCTGCTCGGCTATGAGGCGCTCGATTTTGGAGATCGCATCGATTGGCAGCGCGATCCGGTCAGTGGCAAGCGGGCGCCGCAGGTGCCGTTCTACCAGGTGCGCTACCTGGATTATGACCAGGTTGGCGATGCCAAGGTCATTTGGGAACTGAACCGTCATCAGCATCTGGTCAAGCTGGCCAAGGCATGGTGCTTTACTCAGGATGCAAAGTATGTCCGCGAATTGGTTGGACAGTGGTACGGCTGGCGGGACCAAAATCCCTATCCGATGGGAATTAATTGGGCCAGCAGCCTTGAAGTCGCCTTCCGCTGCCTGTCGTGGCTCTGGGTACGGGAACTACTGGTAGATGCCGTCGAGAAAAACAAGAACGGGACTATGCTTCAGTTCCGCGCTGATCTGGACAAGGCTCTGCTTCTCGCAGGCCGGCACATTCAGCGCTATCTATCCACTTATTTTTCTCCCAACACCCACCTGCTGGGCGAGGGTGTCGCCTTGTTCTTTCTCGGCACTCTTTGCGAGAGGAGCAAAACCACAGACCGCTGGCGGCAACAGGGATGGGGGATTGTCCTGCAGCAGGCCGAGCGGCAGGTGCGGCCCGACGGCACGCATTTTGAGCAGTCCACGTACTACCACGTCTATGCTCTGGACTTCTTCCTGCATGCGCGCATCTTGGCTGCGGCTAATCGCATGGACATCCCTCCGGAATTCGACCGCACCTTGCAGCGCATGCTGGAGGTGCTTGCCGCTGTCGGCTTCATCGGTGCCCCGCCACGGTTCGGCGACGACGACGGCGGCCGCCTCTTCGACCCTCGGCGGAACCGGGCGGAAAACATGCTTGATCCGCTCTCCACCGGGGCAGTGCTCTATGGTCGAAGCGATTTCAAGCAGCCTGCGGCAAGCGTGGCGGAAGAGACCGTGTGGTTGTTGGGCGCAGACGCCGCTGACAAATTCGCCAAGCTTCCCCCGCCTCCGTCCAGCACAAAGTCGGTTGCACTGGAAAATGGGGGCTTATACGTGCTCACCTCCGGGCCTGAGGAAATCGTGATTGCCGCCGACGCCGGTCCCCAGGGGGCTGCCGGCGGCGGACACGGCCATGCGGACGCGCTCAGCGTGCAGGTCTCGCGCACCGGTGGGCCCATGCTGCTGGTTGATCCGGGCACATATGTATACGTCGGCCCTGACCGCAATCGCACTCGGACCCAGTTCCGCGGCACGCCGGCGCACAACACCCTCGCCGTCGATGGGCTAAGCCAGGCGGAAAGCGATGGACCATTTCCCTGGCGGAGCCTGCCGCAGGTAACGGTGGATATGTGGGTCTCCGGCGATCTTTTCGACCTTCTGGTTGCACATCACGATGGCTACCTGCGCCTTGCATTTCCGGTTCGGCACCGCCGCAGCATTTTCGGGTTGAAGCACAATTTCAGTTTTGTCCTGGACGTGATCGAGGGAGAAGGCACTCACAAGCTGGAAGTCGCGTGGCACTGCGCTCCCGGCGCAAAGCTTATGCCGCTTCAACCGGGTGGCGGCGAAAGCAGCCCAAAGAAGTCTCCGCAGGCCTCCGGAGTCTTCCTGCCTGACTTCGACGAGGGCCTCGCAATTCTTTCCGCCAACGACCAAGGCTGGACGGAACGGTCTGCTGAGTATGACTACTCCCCGGTTTATGGCAGACGGGTGTCGGCCTCAAAACTCGTAAAAACTCATGAAGGCATCTTGCCGGCATCGTTAGCGACCGTCCTGTTACCGGCGAGCGCCGGCGCGAGCGTCGATGCAAAGCTGGAGTGCCTGGCCGGAATTTCGGAAGGCGGCGTTTAT
>JBEKOS010000357.1:0-5224 GCA_049521535.1 Terriglobales bacterium
AACTCGCGGCCTGGCTAAACCAGTGGCGCGCTGGTCAAAGGCCTCCATTGGAGCAATCTCCATGGGCCAGGAGATTGGCGTTACGCCCATTCAGACCGCCTCCATGGTCTCAACCATTGCCAATGATGGGGTTTGGAATGCCCCACGCATCGTTGCCGGCGTGACGCCACCTGACTCCGGCCCGCAGACAATCGCATTCCATCCCGCCAACCAAAGACGAGTAATTTCGTCACTCACCGCAGCCGAGATGCGAAAACTGATGGAAGGCGTGGTCTTGTTCGGCACCGGGAGGAAGGCCATTCTCGACGGATACACCTCGGCTGGCAAGACCGGTACCGCGCAGAAGGTCGATCCTCGGACTGGGCGCTACTCCGCCACCAAGTATGTGGGGTCGTTTGTGGGATTTGCGCCCGTGAATCAACCGGCGATCACGGTGGCGGTAATTATCGACTCGCCCGCCGGTTTGCACCAGGGCGGCCAGGTGGCGGCGCCAGTCTTCCAGCGCGTGACCCAACAGGTCCTCGAGTATTTGCACGTCCGGCACGACGCGGAGCTAAAAAAGCAGCTTATTTTGCGCGCTGCGGCAAAGGATGCCGATCTGGAAGAGAGCTCGCCTGATCATCTTGGGGCAGTCCTGCCGATTACGGAGGCCGGAGATGGCCAGCGACAGGAGGATGCGGTTGCGCCGCCGGTCCCGGCAGTCCTGCGGCAAAGCGCCGTTGTGGCCCCTCTACAAGTGCCAGAGCCGCAATCACAAGCGAGCGACCTGGCGCCGCCAACCCAGCCCGGCCTGACGAGCGCCCCTGGAATCGTACTTGACGTCGATGCGACGCTGGTGCCGTCGTTTATCGGCAAGTCACTGCGGGGTGCGATTGAAACTGCCCAGGCCTCGGGCATTGTTCTTGACGCACATGGTTGGGGCATTGCCCAGGAACAATTGCCGCCGCCGGGCAGTCGTATCCCTCGCGGGGGCAGGGTGGCCGTGCGCTTCGCGCGGTGAGCTCCATCGGAAGATAGAGGCGCGCGCGTCCGATTTTATAGCTTTACGTCTTTCGGATGGAGCACAGTCAATCCTGGAATCTGCTTAAAATCGTCCTTCTCGTCGAAGGTGAGGATCGTCTCAATTCCATTATTTTTCATGATTACGCTATGGATCACATCTCCCACTCCCGAGTGGTAGCTCAGGATAGCTTGCTTGACATGAAAAAAGAACTCATCGAAATCGTATTCTGCGTCCGGGCTTAGCGGCTTGCGCGGGTCCGAATCGCCAAGAGCCGTGAACTCGGTTTGCTGGCTATAAATCCTGGAAAGCTCGTAATCGATTTGAACTGCTGACTCGATGAGGAAAACTAGGATCGAATCGGCCTCGGGATATGTCTGTTTGTTCGCCTTAAACTCCTGGTAAAACTGCTCGATCCTCGACCTGACGTGCCCCTTCAAGCCATCTTGAATTTCCGACATCAATCGCTCGGCAACAGAGAACTGCGATTGGCAGGCCGCGCAGCAGTTCCAGTGTTTTCGTGCGCCGTGCAAGAGACCGCTATTGGCATATGAGAAGAAAACAACCATCTCCTCGATCGGCTCGCGGGCAATCTGCTTGATAAGAAATTCGCCCATTTCATCCGGAAAGTCAGTCACAAGATGCGATCCTCCCCGATCTGATTAGTTCGCCTCAAACTAAAAACACAGTGATGGACATACTCGCGGAACCATTGATGATAGTCCAAGGAGTATCTGGTTGAGAATCCCTTTTCGCGCTGACGGCTGCCATAGCTCGCTATAATTTTGTCAATGAACCTCCAACAACTCCTGGACGGCGTCGAAGTCGTAGCGTGCAACGGCGAGACCTCGGTGAACGGCGTCCAGTTCGATTCCCGGAGTGTCCATCCCGGAGACGTGTTTATTGCCATTAAGGGTGAAACCGCTGATGGAAATTCATTCATCGACCCGGCCATCAAGGGCGGAGCAGCCGCTATCATCACCGATAGTGCGCAAGCGACTCCGCGGATGGGCGTCGCTTGGGTCGTGGTTACAGACGGACGTCGAGCCCTGGCCCGCATAAGTGCAAACTTCTACGGTCACCCGGAAGCGAAGCTTGCGATAACGGGTATTACAGGGACTAACGGCAAGACCACCACTTCGTTCCTGCTGGAATCGATACTAACCGCTGACGGCCGCAAGTCCGCGCTGGTCGGCACGATTGAATACCACCTTCCCGGCCGGGTACTACCCGCCCCCCACACGACACCCGAGTCATTGGAACTGGAAGAGCTTTTTGCTGAAGCGGTATCGAGCCAAGCAACCGAAGTGGTTATGGAAGTTTCATCTCATGCCCTGGCGCAGGGGCGCGTTTACGGCATTCCGTTTAATGTGGCCGTATTTACGAATCTCACCCGCGATCACCTCGATTACCATCTATCGTTGCCCGAGTACTTTGCCGCCAAGCGTCTGCTGTTTAGTGGCTGCGGAACGGAGCCGCCGGTCTGGGTCGTTGCCAACATTGACGACGAACACGGACAGGCACTCGCTGCGTTTAGCAAGAGCAGATCGCAGCTCCTGACGTATGGGCTGGAGCAGGGCGATTTTCACGCCGCCAGGATTGCCGTCGGCCAAAATGGAACCCGCTTCGATCTGGTGACGCCCAACGGCGCGATTCCCATCTGGACGCCACTGGTGGGAAAAATAAATGTGTACAACATCCTCGCAGCGGTGGCGGCAGCGTACGCGCGCGGCTGCCCAGCCACAGCTATTTCCAAAGGCATTGCAGCCTTGCTTAGGGTTCCCGGGCGATTCGAAAAAGTTGATATGGGGCAGCCGTTTACCGTGGTGGTAGACTACGCGCACACGGACGACGCGCTACGCAACCTGACCGCGATTGCGCGCGACTTTGTTGCCGGCGTCGAGTCCGGCGGCCTTGGCCAGAGAGCACAGGTGATTACAGTCTTCGGCTGCGGCGGAGACCGGGACCGAACTAAGCGTCCATTGATGGGCGAAGCTGCAGGAAGGGGCAGCGATCTGGTCGTCCTGACCAGCGACAATCCGCGCAGCGAGGACCCTGTCCACATCATGAACGATGCATTGCCGGGATTGCAGCACACGGGCACGCGCTACATTTTGGAACCGGATCGTCGCAAGGCAATCGAGATGGCGATTGACGAAGCGCGCGCCGGTGATATTGTGCTCATCGCCGGTAAAGGCCACGAGACCAAGCAGGTTGGTCTCGCGGGCAGCATGGAATTTGATGACGTCGAAGTGGCCCGCAAAGCCCTTGTAAGGAATGGCTTCGACCAGAGTGATCGTCATCCTTCGCCGCCGAAAGACAGGCAGGCGGTGCTTTCGTGAAGCTGCTGTTGGGCAGGGTCGCAGAAATCATCGGTGCCGTGGGCAACTTCGATCCTGCAATTATGGCGCGCGGTTTCTCCATTGATTCACGCACCATAGCTGCAGGCGAGTTATTTTTTGCCATCCGGGGCGAGAACTTCGATGGCCATGATTTCGTCGCCGATGCCCTGCAAAAGGGTGCTGTGGCTGCCGTCATAGGGCCGGGCCGTGTCGCGCTGCCGCCGCAAGAGGTGTTGCCGGCCTCTAGTCGTAGCGCCGCTGTCCCGCCGGCTATCGTGGGGGAGTCCTCGACCGCACCATTCCTTGTTGTTCCCGATCCTCTCATTGCCCTGCAATCTCTTGCCGCCGCGGTGCGCCGCTTGTGGGGCAAACCACTGGTTGCAGTCACCGGCTCTGCCGGCAAGACCACTACCAAGGAAATGATTGCCCGATTGCTGGGCACTCGCTACTGCGTGTTGAAGTCGGACGGCAATCTCAACAACCATTTTGGTCTGCCGTTGCAATTGCTGCGGTTGGGGCCAGAGCACGAACTCGCGGTGGTGGAGTTGGGCATGAATCATGCCGGTGAAATCGCAGCGCTGGCCCGCCTGGCTATGCCTAATATTGGCGTTGTCACCAACGTCGCACCGGTGCATTTGGGATTCTTTCGCTCGGTTGCCGGGATCGCCGCGGCCAAGAGGGAGTTGGTTGATGCACTCCCGCCGGACGGCGTGGCCGTCTTGAATGCAGACGACGAGTATGTTTCCCAGTTTGGCCTCGGTTTTAGCGGCCGACCCGTCACTTTTGGAATAGAACGAGAAGCTGATGTGCGGGCGCACCGCCTCGTCGAGCGGGGCTTGTTCGGCTCAAGATTCGACTTAGTCACTGGCCCTGATCGTGTGCCGGTTGAGTTGCCGCTGGCTGGCCGCCACAACATCTACAACGCGCTTGCAGCAATGGCAGTGGCTCTGCAGTTCGGCATTGCCCCAGGCCTGGCAGCAGCGGAGCTGGCTTGTTCTCGTCCGGTGGCCCAGCGCGGCGAAATCGTCGCGATCGGTGGCGCAACGGTCTGTAACGACTGCTACAATTCCAACCCAAGAGCGTTGGATTCCATGGTCGATGCTTTGGCTGTGACTCCGCTTCCGCGCAGTGGTCGCCGCATTGTGGTCGCCGGCGAGATGCTTGAACTGGGCCCGGCAGCGGAAGAATTGCACCGGGATTGCGGACGGCACCTCGCGGAGAAAAAAATCGACGTCATTTTGGGAGTGCGCGGACTGGCACAGCTTATTGTCGACGGTGCGCATGCGCTGCAAACACCATTCGCGTCGCAAGCCGAGTACTTGGAAACGCCGGAAATGGCGGGTGAGTGGCTGGCTCGAATGGCCCGACCGGAAGATTTGGTCCTGGTAAAGGGCTCGCGCGGCGTGCGACTGGAACGCGCGCTGGAAATCTGGCGCGAGCGCGCGGCGGCGAATGAAGACTTGTGAATTAGGAATTACGAATTACGAATGGAAACTGACGGACCGAACCGCGCCTCGTGCATCTTCGGATTCATAGTTTTGAATTCTAGTTAAACGGAAGGATACACTTGCTCTACTGGCTGCTTTACGGGAAACTCTTCCACTACTTCGGACCTTTCCGGATATTTCGTTATCTTACGTTCCGCACCGCGTTCGCCAGCCTCACCGCTATGTTCACCGGGCTCATTGTGGGGCCGGTGATCATTCGGAGGCTCCGCGAATTTCAGATCAGCCAGTATATCCGCGAGGATGGCCCCAAAGCCCACCAGCGCAAATCCGGAACGCCCACGATGGGCGGAGTGTTGATTGCAATTGCGGTCATAGTACCAACGATATTGTGGGCGGACCTGAGCAATACGTTCATCTGGATCGCCCTACTTTCA
>JBEKOS010000358.1:0-5211 GCA_049521535.1 Terriglobales bacterium
GCGCATGGTCTGTGCCGCGGGAAGGTGCGAGATGAGCTTCCCCGGCTGCTCCTCGAGAAGAATTCGAGTGTGAATGGACTGAGGCTGCGCCTGGCAAACGACGTTTGAAATCGACACAATCGCGATGATTGTGAGCAGATATACACTTAACCTTCGAATCACAATGTCTCCTTTGGTTATGGAAGCAAGGGTTGAACTCCAGGCGGACGGGACAAATCGAAGCTCCTGCCGCCCACTTATGTGAACAGCCGTACCGTGCACCGACCCACAAATCCGGTGCCTTCGAACAGAATTAACGATGCAGGGATTGTGTTACTAAGAGCGGTGGGTTGTCAAGAGAAATCTACGGTTTTTTACCTAAACTCAGATTTCGCGCGGTGGAACCATTGGCTGGAGGTTTTGGGGTGGGTGGTGGGATTCGAACCCACGACAGCCGGAGCCACAGTCCGGAGTTCTACCACTGAACTACACCCACCGTGACCTTACCATTCTAATTGAGAAATTGGGGAATTGAGTAATTGAGCAATTTACCGCCCAATGAATCCGTGCGCTTGTCGCGGTAACGGCCCGATGGCTCAATTAACCGATTTGACCGGGGCGGGTCGGCTGGCGCACAATCACGTCGATTCACCAATCTTTGGCTAGAGCGAGGAATCATGGCCTCTTCAACCCAGTCAATCCCCACCGGCATGGTGCCGCACCATATGGTGACTACGGCATTTGATATTGATGGCTATCGCATTGTGCGCAACCTGGGCGTGGTGCGCGGTATTATCGTGCGCTCGCGCTCGCTTTTTGGAACCATTGGCGCCGGCCTGCAAACCCTGGTCGGAGGCAACATTACCCTGTACACAAACCTCTGCGAGCGCACCCGGAATGACGCTTTCGACCTCATGCTGCAGCACGCCGGTGCATTAGGCGCAAACGCCGTGATCGGCGCCCGCTATGACGCTACCGAAATCATGCAGGGGGTGACGGAAGTGCTGGCATACGGAACGGCGGTGGTCGTGGAAAAGCAGAATTAGGCGGTGCGCAATCAGCTCTCAGCAGCCAACCAAACCTGCCGGCTGAATGCTGACTGCCAGGGGCCGAGATCCTAGTCCAAATCGCCCATATCGCAACTTCCGTTGCCGCCGCAGCAGGGGCCACCGGACGCACAGGCGGAGGGCGGCGAGAAGTCCGCGTGCCCACCGCTGCCCACGGAAAACACCGAGATTAATTGCGATAAATGCGCACCATGGCACTGGGGACAGCGCGCCGATTGCTTTCCATAGACCAGGGCTTCAAAACGCTTGTCGCAATCCTTGCAGACATATTCAAAGATAGGCATTCACAACTCCCATGAGCGCCAGCTACTCTTCTGGTCGAAATGACCGCTTGCGCGTACTCTCATTATAAATGGACAGGCTTGATGGCCCGGGCAGTTTACGACCTGCCGCCGGCAGGCAGAATGGGGCGGATTTCACGCCACACCCCCTCCTCCGCGGCGGGCGTGCACAGACCATTGCCGCCAATTTTCTTCCGCGCAACTTCGCCCTGCCGCCGTCCGAGCGCAGGCTGTTCCAGGTGGAGGCAATCGCCCCGATCCTACCTGACGGGAATGGCGATGCGCCCTCGCGCCAGGTGCAGGTCATGTGCAAATGCAACTGGCAGCCGCGCCGGGACCAGGCGGTCACGCTGCTGCTGGTCCACGGGCTGGAGGGGTCGAGCGAGTCGCAGTACATGATCGGCACCGCCGGCAAAGCCTGGGCGGCGGGCATGAACGTGGTGCGGATGAACATACGCAACTGCGGCGGTACTGAGTCCCTGGGCCCCACGCTCTATCATTCCGGAATGTCGGACGACATCGGCCACGTGGTGCGCGAGTTGCTGGCGGGGAACGGGGCGGAGAGGATCGGACGCATCGCGCTGGCCGGCTTCTCGATGGGAGGCAACCAGGTGCTCAAGCTGGCCGGGGAATGGGGACGCGATGGCGCCGTGCCGCGGCAGCTTGTGGCCGTGGCTGCAGTGTCACCGGCGATGGACCTGGCAGTTTCAGCAGACGCGCTCCATCTGCCACGGAATCGCGTCTTCGAGTGGCGGTTCCTCTTCTCCCTGCGCCAAACCCTGCGCCGCAAACAATGTCTTTTCCCCGAGCAATTTCAGACGTCGAAGCAGTGGTGGCGCAGCATCCGCGATTTTGACGACTGTGTGACCGCGCCAAACTGCGGTTTCCGCGATGCCGCCGATTACTATGAGCAAGCCAGCGCGTCACGAGTGGCCGAATTCATAACCTTGCCGACCCTGGTAGTTCACTCGCTGGACGATCCGTTTATCCGCATCACACCGCCAACCCAGACCAAGCTCGCCGCGAACCCGCGGGTTCGATTCGTGCTGACCGAGCACGGCGGCCATTGCGCCTTTCTGGCGGCGGATCGTCACCCCAATGGGGACCGGCGCTGGGTGGAACACCAGATTGTCGATTTCGTGCGGGGCGTCAATGGATGCTGATTTCGCTGTCGAACTCGGGCCGCCCTCGGAAGAAGCGGTGCTCGAGCTGCCCTGGGATTCAGGTACGCCGGAGGGCCCGCGGTTTCTCGACCTGAAACGCCAGCCCGAACTCCTGCTTCGGGTGGAAGAGGCAAATCGATATCCCGAACTCGGGCAGTTCCTGAAGTCAATCAACTCGCCCGCGTCCCGGCTGGCCTCAGCAAAATGCGACGTCTGGTCCACGGATAGCCTTGACGAAGCTGAGGAGATTTTCGGCACCGGCTGGAAGCTCGGTTCGTATGTTGACCTGGTATTCAGCGAGGAATACGCAGAGCAGCGCTTCTCGTTTCCGGCCCATGAGACTCTGGCGCGCTCATTGGTCGCTTTACTAAAGAAAGCGCCGGAGATGCCGGCCCGTTGCGAAGCCCTGGTGCGACGGTGCTACTACCATGATGCGCCGGCGGCAGAGGAGCCGAATTCGCAACCTGGTTTCTACATATCGGTGTATGTATTGGGTTACGGAAAAGACGCGGTTGCCGCACGCCGGCAATGGCACATCGCTCTGCAACTAGCTGCCAACGCAGCGTTGCAACTGCAACGCAATTAGGATTTGAGGTTTCAGAATTAAGATTGAAATCCCGAAGCTGGTCTCAGGCTCGTCCGCATTCCAAACTATTGATTCTGGATGCAGCTTAAATTCCTCATGCCCTTCCCATGCCTACATATTGAAATCCCAGATTACGCAGGCTGCCGGAATCGAGCAGGTTCTTGGTGTCAATGATCATGGGAGTCTTGAGCAGTTTGCGTATGCGCTTGAAATCAAGCGCACGAAACTCCGGCCAGGCCGTGCCGACCACCAGCGCATCCGAGCCGTCGGCGGCGAGGTAGGCATCGTCACAGAAGCGCACCGTGCCTTCCAGTTCCAGTTTGGCGGCCGGATTGGCCGCGGGATCATAGGCGCGCACTGCTGCGCCGCGTCGCGTCAGGCTGCGCACCAGCATCATGGACGACGAGCCGGCCACGGAATTGGTGTTGGGCTTGAAGGCCAGGCCGAGCACGCCCAACTGCTTGTCGGTAAGCGACTGCACCGCGCGGGCGATCTTGTCTGCCATGTTCGAAGAAAAGGAACGGTTCACCTCGCGCGCCGCCCCGAGAATCTTCAATTCCACACCGGCGCCGCGGGCCAACTGGCCCAGCGAATCCAGATGCGCCTCAGCCAGCGGTCCGCCGAAGGCGGCGCCAGGCTGCAGACAGCGCGGCGCTATTTTTTTGTCCAGTCCCAGCGCCAGCGCGAGATCCACGGCATCGGCATTGACGTGTTCGCACAGAGCGGCGAGTTCATTAATGAACGAGATCTTCGTGGCATAGAAGGCCGTGGCAGATTCCCTGACCAGTTCGGCGGTTTCGTGACTGGTAACGATGACCGGCACGCCGCGCATCACCAGAGGCCGGTAAATCTGCTTCATGGTCATTACCGCAGAGGAGCTGGAACCGCCCAGCAAGATGCGGTCCGGCCAGTTAAAATCTTCCAGCGCGCATCCATCGGTCAGGAACAAGGGGTGCGAAATCAGGCCGGCTTTGCTGCCGGCGGCCTTCAACGCCTGCTCAATCCGGTGCCCGGTACCGACCGGAGACGGGCTGGCATTGACGATCAGCGGCTCATGGCCGAGCTTGCCAATGCGCACCGCGATTGACTCCACATAGTTGGAAGAGTCCTGAGCCACAAAGATGATGGAAGACCGCGAAGCAAAGGACTGGATGTCGCCCGAGTAGGTGAGCCGTCCTGCGCGCATATTGCGGCGGAGCGCATCCCTCAGGTTGGGTTCGAAGTAAGGGAGCTCGCCCTTCTCCAGGGCCGCCACTCGCGGAGCATCTTCGTCAAAGCAGGTGACAGGAGAACCGAAGTCCGCGAGACAGGACGAGATCACCGTCCCCAGATAGCCGGCGCCGTAAACCCCAATAAGCATGCAGGACCTCTTCGGCAGCCGTCATCGCTTTGCCCCACTGAAAGCGACCCGGCCACACACTATCTCTTATAGGCGCGCATGAGGGCGCTCACCAGATGCACAAAGGGCATGTACCTTGGAGGAAAAATGCTGTTGGATGCCGGCCTTTTGTCCTTGGTAGTTAGTCGCTTGCTTCGGCGCCCATATTTGCCGCAGCGAGTCTATTCACTGCGCCGACGATGTATCCAGGTGTCTATGCGGCCACTCAAGAAGTACCACCACAACGTCCCCAGACCTCCCCAAACCACCCCACCGAGCCATTGAGGTATCTTGTCCATACCCCAATCAATTGCAATACCGACTGCGCTAAAAGGGAGATCCACAATGAATAGAAACATAGCCACGCCCGCCCAGACTTTGGTTCCTGGAAGACCACCAAATAAGGGTTGGCCCGAGTTCAGCCAATGAATCCAGATCACAACGAAAAGCACCAAGTGGAATGCCGCGATAACAAGTCGAGGACGCCAGGAGCCTTTCATTGTTTGTCGTAATACTATCCCCTATAGCCAGGAGCCTACACGGAGCTTCCAAAGCAAGTAGCTGAACGATTCGCGTAAAGCCGTCGCGGTGCGGGCCAGAGGGGAATGCGGAATGGAATCAGGACGCGGCGAAGCATATACCGTCATACCTTCCGCTTCGAGAAGCTGCTTGACGCGGAACATGTGGTAGGCATCGCTCACAGCGACGCACTGGCGGATGCCATTCGTCCGCAGGATGGCGGCAGTGCGTTGTGCGG
>JBEKOS010000359.1:0-6386 GCA_049521535.1 Terriglobales bacterium
GTCAGGCTACGGCACGGACCTGCTTGCCACTCATGGCGTGATTGATCCCAATGTGCGGTTTCTGCAAAAGCCGTTCGACCTGTTGGATTTGGCGCGGATCATGCAGGCTGCGCTGGGAAAAGCGAACTAGTGTGGTGTCTCGGCTAATTGTTTACAGCAAGAATTGTCATTCTGAGCGAAGCGAAGGACCCGCTTTGCTGCTCGAGCCAGGAGAACAGCAGGTCCTTCGCTTCGCTCAGGATGACAAGTTTCGTAGTCTCATTGCATAGAAATATCCGGGACACCATATTAGTTTGCAGTTTGTGGAATTGAGTGACGAGACAAAGCATTTGTCGCCTCAGTATACAAATCACCTCTTCAAAACTGTACCTTCTGTTTGGGAGCCGGTTGCGGATTCGATGGTGGAGTTCCGGGAAGAGGCAGCGCTTGCATTGACTTTCCCGGCGATGGATCCCTGCCCAGAATTGCCGTCCTCTCGGCTTCGTCTGAGTCATACAAGAACGGATTGAAATCAACCTCGGCAGCTTTGTCCGGGCTGACCTGCTCTGCCGGCGGCCTCCATGCCGTGATATGCCCTCTTCGCTGCAATTCCGCCATGTAATCTTTGTTCAGGAAGACTTCGGCTGGTTCGGGTTCCGCGAGCAGCAGGTCGCGCGGGCCCAGGTACAGATAAGCATCGGCCATCGTTGAGAATTTATTGCTCTCAAGTGCCGGACCCGAAGATGACTCACGCTTGCCATCTTTTCCTGCCTTGGTCACAAATACCACGGCTCCGGTCGAATAGGTCGCATTCAGCAAGGCCGCCAGCCAGGTGCCTTTCATCTGCACCACCAGCGACGGAACCGGCCAGGAAACCATCCGCGCCTCCCATTGGTTGTTGTACTTCGCCATGGGTGTCCAACTGCCAAACCCCTCGTGACACGCGATCACCAGCGTCACACCCGGATAATCCTTCTCGTAGCGCTGCACCGCGGATTGCAATCCCATGGGTATGCTGTTGGTGCTATGAAAAAGATGAAATGTGCCAAAGAGCATCAGCGCCTTGCGGTGTTTCGCGAGCACTTCCTTTTGCATTACTGAGGCAATGCTGGCGTCCCGGTCGAAGAATTGCGCGAAATCCTTTTGGCTTTTTACCTTGCTCCAGTCAATGGGCGGATCTCCCGCCACGACGCGGAGCCGCTTTTCCGGCGGGAGCTTTGATTTATCCTGCGCACCAGCGGGAAGAGTTGTTCGTAGAAGCCCGACTCGCCACACATGCGCTGGGTGGTATTGCGCCAAGCCTGCCGTGCCTCGGCCAGGGTCACATCTTCGCCGGCAATGTACCTGTCCAGGATAGGCTGGTACAACGAATTGCCGCATTCCACGGCCACATCGTTGATCTTGCCCGGCAGGGACGGATTGCGGAGCAGGTTCAGTATGAAGCCGTCGAGATCCTGGTTGCCGTGCGCCGCGCTGAGGCCCACAATCTCGTACCGGTCAAAGGCGGCGAGAATGGCCTTCGCGGCATCCTCCGGTTTTGGCTCGCTTCCGGTGAGGTTTGGCGGTTGTACGCCGGTGATCTCCTGCATTGGCAAGGAACTTTGGCCGGCTTCTTGCGCCGAAACCGCCACGGTTAGACTCATCGCCAGGAACAGAAGAATACAAAGGCAAGTTACGCGCACCCGGCTTTCCATGTCCTCTTTCCTCCTTGCCATCAGAATTCCGATGGAACTGAACTGGGATACGAGTGATAGACGCCCTGCTTGCAACTCCGTTTCCAGAACCATTCGCACCTTAACCTCAGATTCTTCTGGAACTCATCCTAATCCCAACCCGTACAATCGTGGTGGCGAGACTGACATGAAATCAAAACCTGCTTTTCAATCCAAGCTGAACCTGCTTTGCCTGCACATCCCGACTCTTTGGCTGGTGGCTATGTTGCTGGCCGCACCCGCATTCGGTGGCGACATGCCGACTCTGCCTGATACCCCGAAGAAGCCGGTCGTCAACGAATATCATGGCGTGAATGTCCAGGACGACTACCAGTGGCTGGAAGACTGGAATGATCCTGCCGTGCACGCCTGGAGCGATGCGGAGAACGCCTACGCCCGTGCCTTCCTCAATGGCCTGCCCGGCCGGAGCGAGATTCGCGAGCGTTTGAAGACCATCGTGGGTAAGGTCCCTGCCTTCTACTATGGCATCTCCTACCGTCCCGAGACACTGTTCGCCCTCAAGTTCGAGCCTTCCAAACAGCAGCCGTTCCTGATCGTGCTGGGCTCGCCCGATCATCCGGAGTCCCAGCGCGTGGTGGTTGATCCCAACCAGATTGACGCCAAAGGGACCACTTCCATGGATTTCTACATGCCTTCGCTCAATGGGCGCAAAGTGGCAGTTTCGCTTTCCCAGGGCGGCAGCGAGAGCGGCACTCTCTATGTATACGAGGTTCACACCGGCAAGCCGCTGCCGGACGTGATCCCCCGAGTGAATGGCGGCACGGCGGGAGGCAGCGTGGCGTGGAATGGCGATAATTCCGGCTTCTACTACACCCGCTATCCCAGCCCGGGCGAGCGGCCCGAGGCTGACCTGAATTTTTACCAGCAGATCTACTTTCACAAGCTGGGTACGCCCGTCAGTTCCGACAGCTATTCCCTGGGGAGGGACCTCCCGCGTATTGCGGAGATCCAGTTGCAAACCTCCCGCGATGGCCGCCACATTCTCGCAACGGTGGCGAACGGCGACGGCGGCGAGTTCGAACACTTCCTGCTTGGACCCAACGGAAAATGGGAGCAACTGACGCGCTTCGAAGACCGAATCACGGAGGCGCGGTTCGGAGTCAGCGAAGATCAGGCGCTGTACGTCATCTCGCTGAACGGCGCACCGCGCGGGAAAGTGTTGCGCCTGCCGCTCGATCGTCCGGAACTCAGGAAAGCGGCAACCGTTGTGCCGCAGAGCGACGATGTCGTAGAGGCAGTGGTGCCGGCCGCCAATCGCATTTACGTGCAAGACGTATGGGGAGGACTGTCTGACGTGCGCGTCTTCGACCGGCAGGGACACGATTACGGCAAGATTGCGACATTGCTGGTCTCTTCAGTCAACGGCCTGGTGGCGCTTTCCGGGGACGATGTCCTTTATGTAAACCAGTCGTACATCGATCCGCCGGCCTGGTTCCGCTATGACGGCGATCTGGGCAAGGCAAAGCGCACGGCCTTGTTCGTGAAGCCGGAGGTAGACTTCAGCGACACGGAGGTCGTCCGGGAATTTGCCACCTCCAAAGACGGCGCCAGGGTGCCGATGAGCATCATCCAGAAAAAGGGAATTCAGCTCGACGGCAAGAATCCCACGTTGCTCACAGGCTACGGCGGTTTTGGCATCAGCATGACTCCTGGATATGACGTTACGGCGCGAATTTGGCTGGACCAGGGAGGGGTAATGGTCATCGCCAATTTGCGCGGCGGCAACGAGTACGGCGAGGACTGGCACAAGGGAGGAAGCCTCACCCACAAGCAAAACGTCTTTGATGACTTCGCCGCCTGTGCCGAATATCTAGTAAAGGCAGGCTATACGAGTACCGCGAAATTCGCCATCGAAGGTGGCAGCAACGGCGGATTGCTGATGGGCGCCGCGCTGACGCAACATCCCGAGATGTTTCGCGCCGTGGTTGCCGAGGTTGGCATCTACGACATGCTGCGCAACGAGCTGAGTCCTAACGCCGCATTCAATGTCACGGAATATGGAACGGTGAAAGATCCAGATCAGTTCAAAGCGCTTTATGCGTACTCGCCGTATCATCACGTGCAGGACGGCACGGCCTACCCGGCGGTGCTGTTTACCACCGGGGCCAACGATCCTCGCGTGAATCCTATGCAGTCGCGCAAGATGACCGCGCGCCTGCAATCGGCTACATCGTCGAAGCTGCCGATTCTGTTGCGCACCAGTTCCGATACCGGGCACATTAATTCGTCACTGGACGAACAGCTTGAAGAGGGTGCCGACACATTTGCGTTTCTGTTCTATGAGCTGGGAGTGAAACTGCATTAACACATCGGCTGCGGGTTCACGCGGATCGAGCGCGGATTTATGAAGCCCGTGTTTGCCTCATCCGCGTTGCATTCGCGGCTATTCGCGGCGGAGTTTCCAATCTGTCCCGGTTGACTTGTTCAGAGGGCGCTCGGCCTTTCGAACCCACTGGATATCCACGAAACTTACTTTTGGGACTCGCGAGACCCGATGGCCTTGGCGATCTCTTCCTTGGCTTCCCGTAGACGTTTTTCCGCATTGCTGGCATGCCCGCCCATATCATAGTGGTTGGCGGCCTGAGCGCGCTCCATGTCCGCGATTGCAGCGTTTATGTGGCCTTGAGCGCTTTCAAGATCCTGCCAGTCATGAACGTTCTTACCGAACGCGAATCCTATCGTCAGCAACAGGCCAACGGCGGCGGAGATTAGAAGTTTTTTCATGGTCAATCCTTTCGAGTGTATGGATTTGCTACAAGCGCATGAATCGTACCAAGTCAACAACCGCCCGTCAAGAATATCGTAGCCGCAATATTTCCCAGAGCATCACGTCGCAGTTCGGCTGAGGCCCTAATGGGATGAACTCGCCATGGCCTCGTTAAGGCCTTGGAAGATTGCGTCATAGCGGCCGCTTTCGGCGGCAAAGCAGAGGCGTTTCACGCTTTCTACGCAGATTTCAATCGCAGCCGGCTGCGTCTTCAAAATCTCCATTGCCTCGGCGATGAACTTGCCCGGCGGCATGGCGCGTGGGTCGCCGGCGCCGTCTAACAGGTCCGTTGCGACGTATGGAGGGATGAGTTCAAGAACTTCGGTCGTGGTTCCCCGGAGCTGAAAGCGAAGTGATTGCGTGTACGAATGGATGGCGGCCTTGGTGGCGCAATAAGTGGGAGTTTTGGCCATCGGCACGAAGGCTAGGCCGGAGGTGACGTTCATGATGACAGAGTACGGCTGACTCCGCAGCAACGGCAGAAGCGCTGCCGTCAGCCGGATTGGCCCCAGCAGGTTGGTGGCGACGACCGCCTCGGCGTCGGCGAGATCGGCTGGTTGGTCCTTCAGGTTCTCCACCCGCATTATTCCGGCATTGTTGATCAGGACGTTCAGCGTTGAAAAACGCGTTGTCACCTCAGCCGCAAAGGAACGGATATTTGCGGGCTCTACAATATCAAATTCCAAGGAGACCATGCCGGGGTTTGCGGCAGTGGTTGCGTCGAGGGCATGCTTGCGGCGGCCGGCGATGATGACCTGATTTCCCAGTGCGTGGAACGCCTCAGCAAGGCCGCGGCCAATGCCGGAGCCGCCGCCGGTGATCAGAATTGTGTTGCCGGTAAGCTTCATGAGGATCGTCTGCTCCTGTCGAGTCATTGGATGCGCTTTCCGATTATGCGATTGCGCCCCGGAATTGTGCCCGACTGTCGCGTCTATATAATTGGTTGCCAGATGTGGGTGCCCTCGGCCTGCAGCCTAAAATACTGGAGGAATCATGACCAAGAAAATGCTGGTTCTTGCTGCCTCGGCGCTTCTGCTGCCGTTCGCTTATGCGGTTGACTACCCCGAGGTGAAAGAGGGCCTTTGGTCAGTTCACACGCAGTCAATCGACAATCCCGGAAACAAGAAGAGCGAAGGTACTTACACGATCTGCCGTGATCACGCCTTCGATAAGTCCGTACAGGCCAATATGAAGGAGATGAAGGGCTGCACTAAGGTTAGCGAGAACTTGTCGGGCGGCAAGTATACACTCGAGCTGCGATGCGTGGTAAGCGGGACTACTATCGTGACAAAGGGCGCCTCTACATTCCAAGGCGACACGGCTTTCCACTCTGAGAATCACGCCACCTACACCCCGCCCATGTACGGCATGAGTGAGACGACGATGATCATGGATGAGAAATATGTAGGCGGTTGCCCGGCCGGAACGAAGCCTGGTGACCGGACAAACTCAGATGGAAAGGTAATGCACTTAGGAAATCACTAGAAGAGGGCACCCATGATGAACAAAATGCTGATTTTGGTGGCCGGGGCACTCTTGCTGCCGCTCGCCTATGCAATTGACTACCCGGAGGTTAGAGAGGGCCTTTGGTCGATCCGCACGCAAACGAGCAATAATCTCTCACCCAAGATGGACGATGGAACCTCGACGGTTTGCCGCGACCATGCCTACGATAAGTCAGTACAGGCTTTGGCAAAAGCCACCATGAAGGACTGCACCACGGTCAGCGAAAGCGTGCAAGGTGGCAAATATACCTCCGAGGTGCGTTGCGTCATCGCCGGCACTACGGTTGACACCAAGGGGACAACTACCTATCAGGGCGATACTTCCCACTCTGAAACCCACGCCACCTACACGCCGGCGATGCAAGGCCTGAAGGAGATGACGATGATTATGGACTCGAAGTT
>JBEKOS010000360.1:0-5183 GCA_049521535.1 Terriglobales bacterium
CGGCACGCCCCATAGCTCTGCGGCTGAAACGCCAGCCGGCCCGCCCGATTCCGGCCAGAAGGCTGCTCCGCCCGTAAACGTCGATGAAGTCCTCGTGGAGCTCGGCGGCGTAAATACCGTCAAGGAGTTTACGGATAATTTATTAGGGGCGGTTCCGGGTGACGTGCGCTCTTTTTCGGTTACCTACCCCCAGGATTTCACCGACGAACGGCTGGCCGGCACGACCTTTCAATATACCGTGACGGTTAAGGATATCAAGCGGAAGCACCTGCCAGAGTCGAACGATGAATTTGCCCGGCAGGTGGGGGATTTTGAAACTCTCGCCGTGCTGCAGGAACGGATTCGGCACAGCATCAAGACAGACAAGGAACGCAGGTTTGAGCGGGAGGCCAAAGAGAAAATCATCGACCAGTTGCTGGAGCGCAATGAATTTCCCGTGCCCGAAAGTATGATCGAGTGGCAGGTGGACCAGCAACTGAAGCGCGGTATGCGGGCTTTGGTGGCCCAGGGAATGCGACCTGAGGACCTGAAGAAGGTTGATTTGTTGCGCCTGCGTTCGGGCCAGCGCGACTCGGCCCTGAAGAGCGTTCGCGCTTCCATGATCCTCGACGGGGTCGCTGACCGGGAGAAAATCGATGTGGACCAGGCGGAAGTGGACAGCGAGATTGAGGTTCTGGCACGACAATCAAAGTTGCCGGTTGAAGATGTTCGCGAGCGATTGACACAGGATGGGGGGCTGGATAGAATCCGGAGTAGACTCCGCAACGAGAAGACCCTCGAGTTTTTATTTCGCAAAACCGTGTGACCTTTTTGGCAATCCGGATACGGGTGTTAACGATTTTGGCCGGTGGAGACTGCTGAATGCTGGTACCGATGGTAATTGAACAAACCGGGAGGGGCGAGCGGGCCTACGATATCTATTCCCGGCTATTGCGTGACAACATAATTTTTCTGGGGACCCCGATCGACGACAACGTAGCCAACCTGATCATTGCCCAGTTGCTATTTCTCTCCGCCGAAGACCCAGAGAAGGACATCCAGCTTTACATCAACTCTCCGGGCGGATCAATCACGGCCGGGATGGCGATTTACGACACAATGCAGTATATAAAGAACGACGTGATGACGATCTGCATTGGGCAAGCGGCAAGCATGGGGGCCATGCTGCTTGCAGCCGGAAGCAAAGGCAAGCGCTACGCTCTTCCCACCTCGCGGATTTTGATTCACCAGCCTCTGGTCATGGGAGGCCTTAGCGGGCAGGCAACGGACATCGATATCCATGCCCGCGAGCTTCTGCGTATGCGCGAGATACTGAATCAGTTGCTGGCAAAGCACACTGGACAACTGCTTGAAAAAGTTGAGAAAGACGTGGAAAGGGACTTCATCATGAATTCCCAGCAGGCCAAAGAATACGGCATTGTCGACGATATTATCGATAAACCTAGATAGAAGTAAGCAGCAGGCAGTCTTGATTTTGCAGACGTAGTTGGGGCTGCAATCCGGGATGGGAGCTGCCAACTGTAAACTGCGAGCGGGGGTGCTCAGGTGAAATCCAGGCCGGGTTCGGATGACGTATTACGCTGTTCCTTCTGCCACAAGTCGCAGGACGCGGTGGCCAAGCTCATATCCTCCCCGAGCGACTATCCGCGAGCTTACATTTGCGATGAGTGCGTGGCCGTGTGCAACTCGATCCTGGAAGACGATCGCACCGAGCCCCACGCCGCAGCCACCCCTAACCATCTTCCCAAACCGCAAGAGGTTAAGACTTTCCTCGACGAGTACGTGATCGGCCAGGAGCAGACTAAGAAAAAGTTGGCCGTCGCGGTTTACAACCATTACAAGCGCATCTTCATGAACCGGCAGCGTACCAGTGACGTGGAGCTGAGCAAGTCGAACATTCTGCTGATTGGGCCAACTGGCACCGGCAAGACCCTGCTCGCGCAGACACTGGCGAAGATGCTCGATGTTCCCTTTGCGATTGTGGATGCCACCACGCTGACCGAGGCCGGCTACGTGGGCGAAGATGTGGAAAACATCATCCTCAAGCTGTTGCAGGCCGCCGAAGGAGACGTGGGGCGTGCCCAAACTGGCATTATCTACATCGACGAAATTGACAAGATTGGCCGCAAGGATGAAAACCCATCCATTACGCGAGATGTCAGCGGTGAAGGCGTACAACAGGCGTTATTGAAAATTCTCGAGGGGACCGTAGCCAATGTTCCTCCCCAGGGCGGACGCAAGCATCCGCATCAGGAATTCACACCGGTCGATACTACGAATATTCTGTTTATCTGCGGCGGCGCCTTCGTCGGACTTGAGAAGATCATTGCGCGGCGCGTAGGCAAGAAACAGCTTGGGTTTAAGACCGCTGCACCGGGCGAACACGCCGAGTCTGAAGTTGCCGCGGCTGCGGCCAAACGCGATCCCGAGGCTTTGCAGCAGACGCAGCCGCAGGATTTGATCCGCTTTGGCCTGATTCCCGAATTTGTTGGCCGCGTACCCGTGATTGGCATCCTTGACGATCTGGATGAGCCGGCGCTGGTAGAGATTCTTACTCGTCCGCGCAATGCCATAACCAAGCAATATCAGCGCCTGTTTGAGTTCGAAAATGTGAAATTGACGTTCACTGTGGATTCTCTTCGGGCCATTGCCCGCGAGGCGATGAACCGCAAAGTCGGCGCCCGCGGCCTGCGCATGATACTGGAGGAGTTGATGCTCGACCTTATGTATCATCTGCCTGGCCAAAAACGCATAAAGGAATTTGAAGTGACGCGCGAAATGGTGGTGAAACGCGAAGTCACGCTCGCTGCCATGGAAAAGGCAGGTTAATCATGCGTGTTGCGAAGTAAGGCACTGCGTCTGCTTTCTCCTGGATCGGAACGGGAAGCCACAATTCTGCTGCTGTATACTTATTCGTAATCATTAACTGCTGTCTTATGGCCTTAAAAGAGAAGTTTGAAACCAAGAAACTGCCGATGATGCCCATACGGGACCTGGTGATCTTCCCGTTCATGATGACCCCGTTCGTGGTGGGACGGGAATCCAGCGTGCGGGCTCTGGAAGAAGCGCTTGCCACAGACAAGAAGATCTTTCTCGCGACCCAACACGATGCCAGCGTGGATGAACCAAAACCCAGTGAAACCTATCAAGTGGGTGCGATCGCGAACATTGTGCAGTCCCTCAAACTTCCCGATGGCAACATTAAGGTTCTGGTGGAAGGTATTGAGCGCGGCAAAGTACTGCAAGTAAGCGAAGCAGGCGGTTACATGCAGGCGCTGGTTCGTACCGTAAAGCACAATCTCGAGCCCTCGCCGGCGCTCGAGCAGTCTATGCAACGGGTCACGCAGCTCTTTGAACAGTATGTAAAGCTTTGCCAGTCGCTGAATTACGAAACCATAAGCGCAGCCGTCCGCATGGAGGATCCTGCCAAGCTCACCGACGTAATTGCCGCGAATCTGCAGCTTTCCATTGAAGAGAAGCAGGAGTTGCTCGAAATTTTCGATCCAGCGGAGCGGCTAAACCGCGTAGGCGACGTACTCGATGTCGAAATCGAGAAGCTCAACATGGACCGTACCATTCAGTCGCGGGTAAAGCGGCAAATGGAACGGGCGCAGAAAGAGTACTACCTTAACGAGAAGATCAAGGCGATTCAGAAGGAACTGGGCCGCGGCGAAAAGAGTGAATTTGACGAGATCAAGAAGAAAATCGAAGCGGCCGGCATGCCCAAGGAAGTCCGGGAGAAGGCACTAGCCGAGTTGAAAAAGCTCGAGGCGATGCCGCCGATGTCCGCAGAGTCGACGGTTTCGCGCAATTACCTGGATTGGCTCCTCGCAGTGCCGTGGAAAAAGCGCTCCAAAGAAATCAAAAATATTGACCGCGCCGAAAAGGTGCTGAACGAAGACCATTCTGGGCTCGAAAAAATCAAGGAACGTATCCTTGAGTTTCTCGCGGTTCGACAGTTGGTAAAGAACCCCAAAGGATCCATCCTGTGCTTTGTTGGGCCGCCCGGCGTAGGGAAAACCTCGCTCGGCATGTCTATCGCGAAGGCGACGGGCCGCAAGTTCGTGCGCATGTCATTGGGCGGCGTGCGGGATGAGGCTGAAATCCGGGGTCACCGGAGAACCTATATTGGCGCCCTGCCCGGTCAAATCATCCAGATGATGAAGAAGGCGGGCACCAAGAATCCCGTTTTCATGCTGGACGAAGTCGAAAAGATGTCGATGGATTTCCGCGGCGACCCGAGCGCCGCTCTCCTCGAAGTGCTCGATCCCGAACAGAACTATATGTTTGTGGACCACTACCTGGACGTTGAATACGATCTTTCCCAGGTGTTCTTCATCGCGACCGCAAATGTAATCCAAACCGTTCCCCCGGCACTGCAGGACCGCATGGAAGTGCTGCGGCTGCACGGCTACACGGAACCGGAGAAGCTGGAGATCGCGCGGCAATTTCTGCTTAAGAAACAGCGCGCCCAGGCAGGCCTGACGGAAAAACATATCAGTTTTACCGATGATGCCCTGCTGACCGTCATCCGCTCCTTCACGCGGGAGGCCGGCGTCCGGAACCTGGAGAGGGAGATCGGTAACATCTGCCGCAAGGTCGCGAGACGCGTCGTTAAACAAGGTCAGAGTTATAGCGTAACCATCACGCCGGAAAATGTCGGGGAATTCCTTGGGGTCATCAAGTTCCGCGACACTATGGCCGCCCGCCAGAGTGAAGTGGGTTTGGTCACAGGCCTGGCGTGGACTGAGGTCGGTGGCTCGATCCTTTCCACGGAGGTCTCCGTGGTCGAGGGTAAGGGAGCTAAGCCGATTCTCACCGGTAAACTCGGCGACGTGATGCAGGAATCCGCTCACGCGGCCATGACGTATGTACGCTCGCGCTGGAAACAGTTAGGTTTGCCGCGAGATTTTTATCGCAACATTGATATCCATGTGCATGTTCCCGAGGGAGCCATCCCGAAGGACGGCCCCTCCGCTGGAATCACCATTGCCACCGCCATTGCCAGCGCATTGAGCGGCATTCCAGTACGAAGCGATGTCGCCATGACCGGAGAAATCACGCTGCGCGGCAAGGTCTTGCCCATAGGCGGCTTGAAGGAGAAGCTTTTGGCTGCGCACCGGGCCGGGATCTTCTCGGTCATCCTTCCCAGGGAAAACGAGAAGGATTTGGCGGATATTCCA
>JBEKOS010000361.1:0-5174 GCA_049521535.1 Terriglobales bacterium
GAGCAAAATCAGCGAGCAGGACGCCGCCGATCAGATGAACACGCTCAAGCTGCTCGGAGAAGTGGAGGGGGCGGTGCAGGAGGCTCGAGGCTACGGCCTGGAAAATATTCAGTAAGATCCAGCAGTGATCGGCCCCGAGGGAGCAATCTGCATGAGATTCGTCGATGAGTTTCGCGAGCCCGAGCTGATTTCAAAGACATCGGAGGAAATTCGGCGCCTCGCCGATACGCAACGACACTACCGCATGATGGAAGTCTGCGGCGGCCACACCCATGCCATTTATCGCTTCGGCCTGAAGGACATTCTTCCCGAGAACATCGAACTGATCCACGGACCCGGCTGCCCGGTTTGCGTGCTGCCCATGGGACGAATCGATGACGGTCTTGCCATCGCCCAGCAGCCGGATTTCATCTTCGCCGCGTTTGGCGACATGATGCGTGTTCCCGGCACGCAGGGCAGCCCTCTCGAACACAAGGCCCGGGGCATGGATGTTCGCATCGTGTATTCGCCCTCCGATGCGCTTAAGCTGGCACGTCTCAATCCGGAAAAGCACGTCATGTTTTTTGCCATCGGCTTCGAGACCACCGCCCCTTCGACTGCCCTCACCCTGATGCGCGCCAAGGCGGAAGGCGTCCGTAACTTCTCGGTTTTCTGCAACCACGTGACTATCATTCCAGCCATCCGCGCGATTCTGGATTCTCCCGACATGCGGTTGGACGCTTTTATCGGGCCGGGGCATGTTTCGACGGTCATCGGCTGCCGTCCTTATGAGTGGATCGCCAGGAATGAAAACAAGCCCATCGTGGTATCAGGATTCGAGCCCCTGGACATGCTGCAATCGGTGGTCATGCTGCTTCGTCAGTTGAGGAAAGGCGAAGCCAGGGTCGAGAATCAATACAAACGTGTGGTTCCATGGGAAGGAAACAGTGCCGCGCTCCGGGCGATGGCGGAGGTCTTCGAGCTGCGCCCCTACTTCGAATGGCGCGGGCTGGGCTTTATCTCGCAGTCGGCCCTGCGACTGCGCGATGCTTACGCCGAGTGGGACGCGGAGCGGCGCTTCCACGTTCCCGGAGTCCGCGTGACCGATCCCAAGGCCGCGCAGTGCGGGGAAGTGCTGAAGGGTGTCTTGAAGCCGCATCAGTGTAAGCTTTTCGCGCGCGAGTGCACGCCTGAGCATCCCATCGGTGCGCTCATGGTCTCAACCGAAGGATCGTGCGCCGCATACTTCAACTATGAACATCGCAAGGCGGCGCCGATGGCCAGCCTGGGATCGATCGCATGAGCGCCCCCCTCGCCATGGATGTAGGTATCGCTCCTACACGGTTCCGCGATCCTCAAATCGAAATGGCCCACGGCGCCGGCGGCAAGGCTAGCCGTCGCCTAGTCGAGGGACTCTTTGCCCCCTTGCTTTTTGGAGACGCGCCGGGCCCGTTGGCCGATGCGGCGCACGTGGACATCGGGGGAACTAAGGTTGCCATCACGACGGACAGTTTCATCGTCAAGCCGCTGAAATTTCCCGGCGGGTCCATCGGCGAGTTGGCCGTCAACGGAACGGTAAACGATTTAGCGGTGTCGGGAGCAAAGGCGGCGGCGCTGGTTGTTACTTATGTGCTCGAAGCGGGGCTTCCGACGTCGGTATTGGAAGCGGAGGTTCGCGCCATGGCAAGGGCGGCCCAGGAAGCGGGCGTCAGAATTGCCGGTGGGGACACCAAAGTTGTCGAACACGGCAAGGCTGACCAGATGTACATCACTACCACCGGCATCGGATACCTGATTCCCAACGTAGCGATCGATGCCTGCTCAGTGCGACCCGGCGATAAGGTCTTGCTATCCGGACCCATTGGCGACCACGGCATCACCATTCTTCTCGCCCGTGGGGAACTCGACTTCGAAGCCAATCTAAACTCGGATACGCGCGCGGTGCTACCGCTGGTTGAAGCCTTGGCGCGCGCCGCCGGACCCGGCCTGCGCTGGATGCGTGACCCCACCCGCGGAGGCGCAGCCACATCCCTCAACGAACTCGCCCGTGACTGCGGACTGGGAGTTGTTCTGTTTGAAGAGCAGATTCCCGTGCGCGACACCGTTCGCGGTGCTTGCGAGCTGCTGGGGCTCGATCCGCTTCACATTGCCAATGAGGGCCAGTTCCTGGCGGTGGTCTCGCCCGAGTATGCCGACGTTGCAATCAATGCGCTTGTCCTGGCATCCGGCGGCAGCGAGGCCCGGATCATTGGGGAAATTCGGGAGCAGCCGGCCGGCTCAGTCCTGGTTACCACTCTTTACGGCGGCAGCCGTATTATAGACATGCTTGTGGGCGATCCCTTACCCCGAATCTGCTAGGACCTGAGCATGCCAACGGCCTGTGAACTTGCCGGTCACGTGGAAGAGAGGCTACTCGAACGCAATCAATTATTCGAGCGGTTCTTCGACCGCGAAGCGCCTCGACTTGCCGCCGCCTGCCGCGACATGTCGGAGCGCTTCCTGCGCGGCGGCCGTCTGCTCGCCTTCGGCCGCGGCCCCTACGCCACCGATGCGCAGCATGTCTCTGTGGAATTCGTGCACCCCGTCATTGTCGGTAAGCGTGCGCTTCCCGCATTGGACCTTTCCATTCTCTTTCGTCCATGGCTGCAATCCATACTTCGCCCTGAAGACATAGCCATGGGATTCGGTCCGCCGGGGGGTGACCCCGAGGTGTGGGCCACACTCCAGCACGCTAACTCGCAGGGCGCGATGACCTTTGCCCTGCCGGGCATCGAGGGTTCCTACGCGGTTGGGGCGGGCACGCCAGATGCGTTCATGCATCAGGAGATGATCGAGATCCTCTACCACACGCTTTGGGAGACGGTTCACGTTTTTTTCGAGCGCCGCGAACTGGGCCATGATGTCGGAGCATCGGGATTTCTTTATCCCTTCCTGGGTACCGAAAAGCAGGGATCGGCTGGCATTACCGACGAAGTGGCCGCATCCATTCGTATGAAAGTGGCGGATGACGCCCAACTGCGCGTGCACGTGGCAGCGGAACAGGCAGAAGCGATTGGCAACACTGCTCTGGCCATCCATGAGCGGCTGCGGCGGGGTGGCAAACTGATCATTTTCGGGAACGGCGGATCGGCTACCGACGCCAACGATTTCGCCATCGACTGCGTGCTGCCTCCGGCGGGCTATGAGCCGGTGCCTGCAATTTCACTTGCCCTTGAGCCGGCGAACATCACCGCCGTCGCCAATGACATAGGCGCGGAAGCCGTTTTCCTGCGCCAGCTTATCGCACAGGCTCGTCCCGAAGATATTGCCGTGGCCATTTCCACCAGCGGCGGATCGCGCAACATTATTATGGCGTTGGAAGAGGCTCGCAAGCGTAATCTGCTGACTGTGGCGCTGCTCGGCTACGACGGGGGCGAAATCAAGCGCCGCAGCCTCGTGGATTTTCCCCTGGTGGTGAGCTGCGACTACATACCGCGCATCCAGGAAGTGCAAGCCACCATCTACCACGTTATCCGTGAGTCACTGGAGGTGCTGGGACGTGACCAGGCTTGAGCTCTATGGGACAGCCCGTTGTCCCCACACCAGCGACATGCGCGAGTGGCTGGAATGGAAGCGCTCTGAATTCGTAGAGTATGATGTCGAAGCTGACCCCGAAGCCCGCAGCCGCATGAAAACACTGGCGGCCGGCCAGCGCAACGTACCCTTGCTGGTAGAGGATGGCAAGGTGATTCAGGTGGGCTGGCAGGGCCGGAGTTGCATTGTGGATCTGGACTAACCATGGCCGTGGCATGTTCCATTCGCGTGCGGGGAGTGGTGCAGGGTGTGGGCTTTCGTCCGTTTGTCTATCGCCTGGCGCGCGCCAATACCCTGAATGGATGGGTGCTGAACGGGGAGGAAGGCGTCGAGATTCACCTGGAAGGCGCCGCGCCAAATCTCGAAGCTTTCGTCCAGGGCCTGAAGACCCAGCCGCCGCCGGCGGCAAGCATTGCGGAGATTGAAGTCGAACCGGCTGAGCCAATCGGTCTCCACGAGTTCACCATTCGCAGCAGCGAGCACCACGACCAGCCGACAGTATGCATTTCTCCGGATCTTCCGGTTTGCGATGACTGCCTGCGTGAGCTCTTCGATCCGAATGACCGGCGCTACCTATATCCCTATATCAACTGCACCAATTGCGGACCACGCTACACCGTTGTTCTGGGCTTGCCCTACGACCGCCCCAAGACCACCATGCGAGACTGGCGGCTCGACGAGTTTTGCGCCGCGGAATACAGCGATCCCGCCAACCGCCGTTTTCACGCCCAGCCCGTGGCCTGCCCGGTCTGTGGCCCCGGATACTATCTGCAGGGGTCGGACCGTCCGAAGCCGGGCAGCGATGGCGACCTGCGCAGGGCGGCCGAGTTACTTGGCGAGGGCAGGATTCTGGCCATCAAAGGGCTTGGCGGGTACCACCTGGCTTGCGATGCGCGCAATGCCGCAGCCGTGGCGACGCTGCGCAATCGCAAGTTTCGCAAAGAAAAACCTTTTGCCCTGATGGCGAAAGACCTCGGCGTGGCGCGGACTTTGATCGAGCTTTTGCCTGAGGCAGAGAAGCTGCTCAGTTCGATTGCCCGTCCGATTGTGCTGGCCCCGGCGAAAGTGGAACTTGACGGAGTGGCGCCTGACAATAATGAACTCGGAGTGATGCTGCCTTACACTCCACTTCACCATCTTCTGTTTGCCGCCGGTGCACCCGACGTGCTGGTCATGACCAGCGCCAACCGTTCCAGCGAGCCCATCGCCTTCGAGGACAGCGATGCCCTGGAACGCCTCACGGGGATTGCCGATTCATTTCTGATTGGGCAGCGCCCCATAGCCCGCCGGGTTGACGATTCGGTGGTGCGCGAGGGTGCCTTCGGTCCGGTCGTGCTGCGCCGCTCTCGCGGTTATGCGCCAGGAGCCGTTACCAAGTTGCCTGCCGTCCGTCCGTTACTGGCCTTAGGCGCCGATTTGAAGAACACGATTACGCTGGTCGTTGAGGGCCAGGCTTTTGTCAGCCAGTACATCGGGGATCTCGACCACTACGAGTGTTTCCGCGCCTTTGACCGCACGATCCACGAC
Organism: Terriglobales bacterium; assembly: GCA_049521535.1. Classification (GTDB taxonomy): domain Bacteria; phylum Acidobacteriota; class Terriglobia; order Terriglobales; family Acidobacteriaceae; genus CAZUCM01. Next base: position 5,080 of record JBEKOS010000361.1, read on the forward strand.
CTGGTCTCGATGTATGAAGTTCCCTGGGAGGAACTGGGGGTAGTATGCGACCTGCACCCGCAGTACCGGTCGACTGCTCACGCCAGCGGTCTTTC